>JAISQU010000299.1 GCA_031274005.1 Spirochaetales bacterium | reverse complement strand
CAGAGGTGAGGGGCTATATGACCTGTCTCTCGCGGCGGCGTCTGCACCCCGCTTCCATCAATCGCGCGCTCGCGGCCCTGAAGGGCTTGTACTCCTTCGGGATGGAACGCGGAAGGCTGAGCTCCAATCCCTTTGACGGGGTGCAGGGCCTGAAATGCCCCCGCGGTCTGCCGTCTGTTTTATTTGAAACGGAGATAGACCGGCTTCTGGACGGCTGGGACGAAGACGCCCTGAACGCGGATTCTTCCGAAGGCGGGCTTTTTATCGCGGCCCGCAACAAGGCCCTGTTTGAACTTATCTATTCCACCGGCTGCCGCGTCAGCGAAATCGCTTCCATCAGGACCGCGGAACGCAAAGGCGCGAAGGGTTCTCTGTGGCAGCCCGGAATGCACAGCATAAAAATACAGGGAAAGGGCGGCAGGCAGCGTTTTGTCTTTGTGGGCCAGAGCGCTGAAAAAGCCCTGCTGGACTACCTTCCCCACAGGGAGGCGCGGCTTGCCGCGGCCTCTGCGCAAACCGGCGGTCCCGTGAACGCCCTGTTTATCAACTTTCACGGAGGGGCTTTGACTGTGCGCGGTATTTTTTATCTTCTCGCGCGCAGCCTTCGCGCAAAAGATATAGCGAAGCCCGCCGGGCCGCATACTCTGCGGCATAGTTTCGCCACCCATATTCTTGACAGGGGCGCGGATATACGGGTCGTTCAGGAACTTTTGGGACACGCGAGCCTTTCGACGACGCAGGTGTATACGCACCTGAGCCTGGACGCGCTCAAGGATATACACGCGAAGGCGCACCCCCACGGGCTGCGCAGAGAAAAGCCGATAAAGGAAAAAGCTCAATGATGGAAACACGGTTTCACGGAACAACAATACTCGCTGTACGGCGGGACGGCAAAACTGCTATGGCAGGAGACGGACAGGTAACTCTGGGGAATACGATTATGAAGGGCAGCGCCCGCAAGGTCAGGAAAATCTACGACGGAAAAATCATCGTGGGTTTTGCCGGAGCGACGGCCGACGCTTTTACCCTTTTTGAGCGCTTTGAAGCCAAAATAAAAGAATACTCAGGGGATCTTACCCGTTCGGCAGTGGAACTGGCAAAAGACTGGAGGACGGACAGAATGCTGCGCCGGCTGGAGGCCCTTCTTCTTGTGGCGGACAAGGACAAAATGTTTGTCCTTTCGGGAACAGGGGATGTGATTGAACCCGACGAGGGCGCTATTGCCGTGGGCTCCGGGGGCAATTACGCGTACGCCGCGGCCCTCGCCTTTTTGCAGGCGTCCGACCTGTGCGCGCGGGAAATTGCCGAACGCTCCCTGAAAATCGCGGCCGGCATTTGCATCTATACGAATACGGGCATACTTGTGGAGGAGATTGGATGAAAAGCGGATTCGAGGAATCAGGATACAGGGCGCTTAGGCGCGTCGGCGCCGACCAGCTTACTCCCCGGCAGATTGTCGAGGAGCTTGATAAATACATTGTGGGCCAGACCAAGGCGAAAAAAGCCGTGGCCATTGCCCTGCGCAACAGGGTCCGCAGACGGCGGCTGCCGGAAGAACTGCGCGACGAGGTTGCTCCCAAGAATATCATCATGATTGGGCCTACGGGAGTGGGAAAAACCGAAATTGCGCGGCGCATTTCCAAACTGACAGGAGCGCCCTTTATAAAAGTGGAAGCCACAAAGTATACTGAAGTCGGTTATGTGGGGCGCGATGTGGAGAGCATGGTGCGCGACCTTATGTCCGTCGCCATATCCATGGTCAAGACGGAGCTTCAGGAGGAGGTGCGGCAGGAGGCCGAACGCAGAACCGAAGACGCGCTTATCGATCTGCTTCTTCCGGGTCTGCGTAAACCTCCGGTTTCCGCCGGGCAGGAAGAAGAGCCGCAATTTTCCCTGCCTCTGAACTTTGGGCCCGCCGCCGGTGGGCAGCCGCCGCCGGAGGGAGGGCTGCAGCTTACGCGCGCCAGGCAGCAGCCGGCGGACGCTCCCGGCCCGGAGCGGGAACAGGACTCCGAGAAAACCATAGCGGCCTTTCGCAGAAAACTTGCCGCCGGGGAACTCGAAGAAAAGTTTGTAGAAATTGACGCCGGCGCCGGACCTTTTCCCGCGACCATAGAAATTTTCTCCGGAAACAATTTTGAGGCCATGGACATGAACATAGGCGGATTCATCAAAAACATGATGGGCGGGGGAAGGCGGAAAAAGAAAAAGGTCACGGTTAAACAGGCTCGGGAAATTCTTGTGGCCGAGGAAATGGATAAACTCGTGGACACGGATAAGCTCTCCGACATTGCCCGCGAGAGGGCCGAACAAATGGGAATCATCTTTATCGACGAAATTGACAAAATCGCGTCAAAAGAGGGGCGTACGGGGGCGGATGTTTCCCGCGAAGGGGTTCAGCGCGACATTCTGCCCATAGTGGAGGGAAGCAAGGTCAATACGAAATACGGCATGGTGGACACCTCGCACATTCTGTTTATCGCGGCGGGGGCCTTCCATATTTCCAAACCATCCGACCTTATTCCCGAACTACAGGGGCGTTTTCCCATACGGGTTGAGCTTGAGGCTTTGACAAAGGATGACTTTATCCGCATTTTGACTCAGCCCCAGAACGCCCTTATCAGGCAGTACACCGAGCTTTTGAAAACCGAGGAAGTCTTCCTGGATTTCGACCAGGGCGCCGTGAACCGGCTTGCAGAGCTTGCCGCGGAGGTTAACTCCCAGTCGGAGAACATAGGCGCGCGCCGGCTTCATACGATTATGGAACTCCTGCTTGAGGATGTCTCTTTCAACGCGCCGGACCTGAAGGGGCAGTCCATTCCCGTAACAGCGGACTATGTGGACGAGAAGCTCAAGGATGTGGCGCAGAATCAGGACCTGAGCAGATACATACTGTGAAAACGCTTATTTCCTTTGAAAAAAGGGTCGAAGATAAGAAGGGAGGGAAAAAAAATGTTTTTAAATAACAGTTTTGGCAAAACCATGGATTTGCTGCACAGGTCCATGGATGTGGGCATTCTGCGGCATGAAGTTCTTGCCAACAACATGGCTAATGTCGGCACGGATCACTTCAAGCGCTCTGATCTTACTTTTGAAACAGCCCTCAAGGCCGCGCTGGATTCCGAAAACCCCGCGGGCAAATTCCCCGCTCACAGGCCGGATTCGGAGAGAGCGGACTTTGCGAAGCAGAGGGTGGACTACAGCACGGTACGGCCCAAAAAAGTTCTGGATTTTCTGACCACCTCAAAAAGTAACGGCAACAATGTGGATCCGGATGTGGAAGCCTCGAAGGCGCTGCATAACCAGCTTATATATCAGCTTATGACCCAGGTGGCGTCGAGCCATTATAACCAGATCAATCTGGTATTGAGAGGATAACCTATGGGACTTTTTTCCAGCATGAATATTGCCTCTTCCGGGCTGACGGCCCAGAGGCTGAGGCTTGATGTTATTTCCGACAACATAGCCAACGCGAATACCACCCGCACGACCGAAGGCGGCCCCTACAGGAGAAGCAGGGTTATCATGTCGCCCCGGACAAACAAACCGGACTGGAAGAGCGCCTTTCTGCCCCGCGCCCTGGAAAGCGATGTGGGCAAGGGCGTACGCGTCGTAAAAATTGAAAAAGACATGAGGGAGAATCTGCGCCCCGTGTATGACCCGACTCATCCTGACGCCATTAAGTCGGGACCGGAGACGGGCTACGTTATGTACCCGAATGTGAGTATCGTGAATGAAATGGTGGACATGATAGACGCTTCCCGCGCGTACGAAGCGAATGTGTCCGTTATCAACGGCGCCCGCGGAATGTTTCTGCGGGCTTTGGAAATCGGGAGGTAGGTAAATGGATATTACGAATATTTCAAAGGCTTTGGGTTTTTTGCCGGATAACAATCCCGCGGGTTTCAGGACGAAGGCCGCAAGAATTTTTGATGAACAAAATACGAACGCGGAGGATTTCAGCGGCAGGCTCTTTAATACGCTGAACAAGGTCAACGCCATACAGCAGGAGAGCCTGGAACTTTCCCGCCGTATGGTTACCGACCCTGATTCGGTAGACGCCCATGATGTGATGATGTCGCTTGCCGACGCCAGCATGAGCCTGAATATAACAAAGCAGGTCATTGACCGGGTTATCCGCGCATACAGGGATATAACCGGAACGCGATAATGAAACAGCCGCGTAAGGCGGCCATATCGCAATTTTGGATTGCCATGCAATCCGAAATTTTTTCGTGTCAATCGGGGAGGGGGACATGAACGATTTTTTGAAAAACTTTTTCGGCCGGCCCGCCGCGGTCTGGAAAAATCTGAGGCTCGTGCAGCGCGTTATTTTCGCCGCTGTTGTCGTTGCCGCCCTGAGCGGTTTCGGCTTTTTGGCGGCCTACTCTTCATCGCCTTCGATGACGCCGCTGTTATACCGGAGCATTCCTGACGAGCAGGAAATGACCAGAATAACGCAGCGCCTTGATCAGGAAGGAATTCCTTACCAGACAACCGAAGACTTCCGCGTTTTCGTAAAAGACGAAAAAACGGCGCAGAGAATGCGCGGCGTTCTGGCGCGGGAAAACCTCATCCCCGTGGGAACCGACCCCTGGCAGATCTTCGATGTGGAACGCTGGACCATTACCGACTTTGAGCGCAACATCAATCTGCGCCGGGCCGTTACCCAGGAACTGGAGAGGCACATCGCCGCCCTTGAGGACGTGGACGCGGTCAGCGCCATCATCGGCGTACCCGAAAAGGAAATGTTCAGCGAGGATCAGAAGCCCATCACGGCTTCCATCCGTATTACACCCAAGCCCGGCTCCGACCTGACGGACAACCGCAAAAAAACAGAAGGAATCGAAAGGCTGGTGCGCTATGCCATACCCGGCCTTTTGGCGGAAAACATCACTATTACCGACAACAGAGGCATTACCCTGAACGATTTCAGTAAATTTGCGGACTCCGACCGGCTGAAGCAGACCCGCGATGAGCTGAAAGTCAAGCGGGAGTTTGAACTGCGCTACCGTGATACCATTCTTGCCGCCCTGCAGAAAATGTACGGCGAGGACAGGGTTCAGGTCGTGAACCTCAATATTGATGTGGACACATCGAAGAAAACCATCAGGGATGAAAAACATTCCCCCATCATAGTAACCCCGGATAACCCGAAGACGCCCTACGACGAATCCGCCGAGGAAGGGGCCAAGGTTCTTTCCATAACAACAAAAAAGGATGTTCTTGATGAGCAGTTCAAGGGTTGGGCTTTTCATCCTGAGGGGCCCGTGGGCGTAGAGGGACAGGTTCCCCCCGCTTACAAGGATCTTGAAAACATGCCCGGTGAATACAGAAAGAGTCAGATAGGGCAGACCGAAGTCGTCAATACAACCTTTACCGATGAGGAACGTACCCCCTGGGTTACCACGCGGGTAACCGTCGCTGTAGCCCTTGACGGGGTGTGGAGATGGAAATATGACGAGAAAGGCGATGTTATACTGAACGCGGACGGCAGCATAGAAAGGGAGTACACTCCCGTTTCAGACGAGGAACTTGCCAAAGCCTCAAGCCTTGTGCAGAACGCCGTGGGCTACAGCCGCGAGCGGGGAGACTCCGTAACCGTACAGCATATCAGCTTTTCCCGTATGGCGCAGTTTGAAAAAGAAGACAGGGATTACCGTGCAAGGCAGCAGAGAAATCTCATCATCCTTTCCTGTCTTATCGCACTGGGCGCGCTGCTTGTCCTGTTTATCGTTTTCCGGCTTATCTCACGGGAACTGGAACGCCGGCGGCGTCTGCGGGAAGAGGAACTCGCGCGCCAGCAGCAGGCTATGCGTGAGGCGGCCCTGCGGGGCGCCGAGCAGGAAGGTACGGAAGTGGAAATGTCCGTCGAGGAACGGACCCGCATGGAACTTACGGAGAATGTCATCAACCTGGCGCGGGAACATCCGGGAGATGTGGCGCAGCTTATCCGTACCTGGCTGAAGGAGGAATAAACCATGGCAAAAAGCGATGCGGGCGCCGCGGCCTCCGCGGGCGGAAAAAAAAGCGGGCACCGCAAAGAACTTACCGGCCGGCAGAAGGCGGCCATATTCCTTGTTACCGTCGGGTCGGAGGTGTCCGCGGAAATCTTCAAACATCTGCGGGAAGACGAAATAGAAACTCTTACATTCGAGATAGCGCGGCTTGAGTCGGTAGACTCCGAAGACAGGGATCAGGTCCTCATGGAGTTCCAGGAACTCATGATGGCCCAGGACTTTATCACAACAGGCGGCATAGACTACGCCCGCGAGCTTTTGGAAAAATCCCTCGGCTCCCAGAAGGCTGTGGACATCATCAACAGGCTTACCTCGAGCCTTCAGGTGCGCCCCTTTGATTTTATACGGCGCACCGATCCTACGCATCTTTTGAACTTCATCCAGCAGGAACATCCCCAGACAATCGCCCTTATTCTTGCCTACCTGGAACCTCAGAAGGCGTCTATCATTTTGTCGAATCTCCCCCATGAGGTGCAGTCCGATGTGGCAAAGCGTATAGCCACCATGGACAGAACCTCCCCGGAAGTCCTGCGCGAAGTCGAGCGCGTTCTGGAAAAGAAACTGTCTACCCTTTCGTCGGAAGACTACACCTCCGCCGGCGGCGTGGAAAGCATTGTTGAGGTTCTTAACCTTGTTGACCGCTCTACGGAAAAATCCATTATTGAATCTCTGGAAGAAGAAGACCCCGAACTGGCGGAAGAAATCAAGAAGCGGATGTTCGTATTCGAAGACATTGTCATGCTGGACGACCGGGCCATTCAGAAAGTTCTGCGCGAAGTGGATACCTCAGAATTGGCGAAAGCCCTCAAGTCCGTCGACTCGGAAGTGCAGGACAAGATTTTCCGCAATATGTCCAAACGCGCCTCGCAGCTTTTGAAAGAGGACATGGAGTATATGGGGCCCATCAGGATGAAGGATGTTGAGGAATCGCAGCAGAAGATTGTGTCCATCATCAGGAAACTCGAAGACGCCGGTGAAATTGTTGTTGCCCGCGGCACCGAGGATGAACTGGTCGTATAGGAGAGAAAACCGTGGCGAAAAACGTATTCCGGCCGGCGGAAGTTATACAGGGTAAGGACAAAGTCTATATTGAGGCGCCGGATGGACCGGCCTCCCGCCCGGGGGGCGGCCCCGTCGATGTGGAACTTCTGGACGATGTGGAGGAGTACACGGGCCCTACCGCCGAGGATATTCGCAAAGAAGCGGAGCTGTTCCGCCTTGATTTTGAGCACGACAAAGAAAGGATGATTACAGAGGCCCGCCTTGAAGCGGACAGAATTATCAAGGAAGCCGAAACCACCGCCTTTGAGCAGATCCGCATAAAAACAGAGGACGCGACAAACCTCAAGCGTCAGGCCGAGGAAGACGCCGAAAAAATACGGCTCGACGCGACCCGTCAGGCTGAAGAGGTTATACGCGAAAGTCAAAGCAAGGCGGCCGACGTAGAGAACCAGGCGCGGAAGGCGGGTTTTGAAGAAGGCCGCGAAGCGGGCTGGAAGGACGGCAGGGCCGAGGCCGAAAGGATTATTGAGAGGCTGCACCTGGTTTTGTCCAAAGCCATCGAAAGGCGGGCCGATATCCTGAAAGATTCCGAGGCCCAGGTTGTGCATCTTATCCTTCAGATAGCAAAGAAGGTAGTCAAGGTCATCTCCGAAAACCAGAAAAACATAGTCATCAATAACGCGGTTCAGGCTCTGCAAAAGCTAAAAAACAAATCCGATGTGGTTATCCGCGTCAATCTGGCGGATGTGAACCTTATGACGGAGCATACGCGGGATATCATCAACCTTGTGGAAAACGTAAAGAATCTCACCGTTCTGGAAGACACCACCGTGGACAGGGGCGGCTGTATCATAGAAACAGATTTCGGCGAAATCGACGCGCGGATATCGGCCCAACTGCGGGAAATTGAGGAGCGCATCCTTGAGCTTGCGCCGATTAAAGAGAAGTGAGGGAGGCTGGTTATGAGCGACGCACTCTTGGTATCCGGCGCGCTGAACGCGGAACAGACGCCCGATGATTCGGGAGAACCTATTTTTGATAAATACTCCGCCGTACTGAACGATTTTGACCCCATCCTCTTCGCGGGCCGGGTAGAGAAGGTTCGCGGCCAGCTTGTACAATCCCTGGGCCCTCAGGCCGTGGTGGGTGAGGTCTGCCGCATTCATCTTGGCGGCCGCGTTGTGCATGCCGAAGTCGTGGGTCTTACGGGGCCTCATGTTCAGCTTATGTGTTTTGAGGATATGACGGGCATAGAAGTAGGTTCCCGCGTTATCGCAACAGGCGGGCCTCTTCTTGTTCCCGTGGGCAATTGTCTTTTGGGCCGCGTTGTGGACGCCTTCGGCCGTCCCCTGGACGGCCGGGGTGAAATAGGCGCTTCCGCGTTTTACCCCGTTTCCGCCGCCGCGCCCGGCGCCATGAACCGCGAAAGAATCACCTCCCAAATTGAAACAGGCGTACGCGCCATAGACGGGCTTCTGGCCGTGGGCAAGGGGCAGCGCATGGGCATCTTCGCCGGAAGCGGAGTGGGTAAGTCAACCCTGATGGGAATGATTGCCCGCAACACAAAAGCCGATGTTAATGTTATCGCTCTTATAGGCGAACGCGGCCGCGAGGTAAGGGAGTTCATCGAATATGACTTGGGAAGCGAGGGCCTTGCGCGCTCGGTGATTGTGGTCTCAACCTCGGACACACCCGATCTTGCCAAACTTAAAGGGGCGCTGAGCGCTTCGGCCATGGCGGAATACTTCCGCGACCAGGGCAGGGACGTGATGTTTCTCTTTGATTCGGTAACCCGCTATGCCTGGGCGCAGAGGGAAGTCGGCCTTTCCATAGGAGAGCCTCCCACGCGCGAGGGCTATCCGCCGTCGGTGTTTTCGGGCCTGCAAAAACTTCTGGAACGATCAGGAGCTTCCGACAAGGGAACGATTACGGCTTTTTACACGGTGCTGGTCGAAGGCGACGACATGAAGGAGCCGGTCACCGACACGGTACGCGGAACCCTCGACGGACACCTGGTTTTGTCGCGCAAGATTGCCCAAAGGGCGCAGTATCCGGCGGTGGATATTCTTGAATCAATTTCGCGCCTCATGGACAAGGGCATTGCCCCTCAGGATGTACGCGCCGCCGCCTCATATCTGCGCCGTATGCTTGCTGTTTACACGGAGTCGGAAGACCTCATCAATCTGGGCGCTTACGTTCAGGGCACAAACGCCGAAATTGACGAGGCTATACGGATCATGCCCGCTCTGCGGGAATTTCTTAACCAGGCGGTGGAGGAGAAGGCCGGGCTGGAAGAAACCCGCGCCGCGATTCTGAAACTTGCCGTGCGCGCGGGAAAAGCCGCGGGCGGGGAAGACGAAGATGAACAGATATAAGTTCCGTCTGGAACGGCTTTTGCAGCTGCGCAGGCACAAGGAACGCCTGCGGGAAATGGAACTGGCGGAAATTTCAGGACGATGCGTCCGGCTGGAAAATCACATACGGGATTTACAGAATGAAAAAGATGAGTACGCCGGTTTTTCGGCGGAAGGCGTTCCGTACTGCGCAAGTGACATACTCGCGCGGGAAGCCTTCCGCGGCCGCCTCGACCTTGAAATGGAAGAAACCGGAAGAAGGCTTAAGAAGGCCGTGCGCGAGAGGGAAACCGCAAGCCGCTCTTACCTTGAGGCGGCCCGTGATCGCAAGGTTTTGGATAAGCTCAAAGAGCGGAAGGCGGAAGAATATTACGAAGATCAGCGCCGGCGGGAAGGGAAAATTATGGACGAAACAGCTATGTTCCGGTCAATTTCCGCCGGCCGTGAAGGAGGTGAATAGATTATGGCGCACGGAGGAGCCGGGGTTTTGCCCCGCATACTTTTTCTTTTGCTGATAATCGCGGTACTGGCCGCCGGAGGATCCCTGTGGTTTGACTACCTTGGTCTTATTGACGTAAAAGACGCCTATGCTCCGGTTTTCAAGTTTTTCGGCATGGGGGGGCGTTCAAAGGTTGAAGATCCTGATTCTCCCGGCCTTCTTGACTCCGAGAGGCTGGCGAAGCTCATGGTTTCGGTAGATCTGCGCAGCGAAGAGCTGCAGCACAGGGAAGAAAGCCTTGCCGGCAGGGAGCAGGAAATCCTCCAGCAGGCGGCGGAAATCGACGAACAGCGGAAAGCTCTGGAGGATCAGGAAAAATCCCTAACTGAACGCATGCGACAGTACGATATTAAGATAGAGAACATACGGCAGAACGCCAGAAACCTGAACGGAATGCCCCCCGCGAAGGCTGTCGCCATTTTACTGCAAATGAACGATCAGGACATGATCGATCATCTGCGTATGGTGGAGCAGCTTGCGCAGGAGGCGGGAGAGGATTCCACGGTTGCGTACTGGCTGTCTCTCATGCCCGCCGACAGGGCGGCCACGATTCAGAGGAAGATGGCCGTCAAACCCAAACAGGGATAGTCCTTTTTCGGGTTTTTCGGCCGGCAAAGGAGGTTTATCCGTGGTAAGAGCCACGACAAATGAGGCCTCTTCCGGCGCGCAGGCGCTTACAGGAAGATTCGCCGGAAAAGCGGGACGCGCCCGGGGCGGGCAGCGGCAGACCGGCCTTTTCGCCGCCATCCTTGAAAAAACCCTCGGCAGATCCGCTGCCCCGGAAAAGGCCGGTAGAGCGAAAGACACGGCGCAGGCTGTCCGCCTGAAAGCTCTGCGGCCCGCGCGGGCGGAAAAAACCGCGAACAGGCAGGCGCGGCAGGGCAGGGCAGGGGAGTATCTCAGCCCGCCGCGGGAAAAACCTGAAATTTCCGCCGGACTGAAAGCGGAAAAGCGGGTGGAAGAACTTGCCACGGCGGCGCAGTTAGCCGCGCCGGACACGCCTGTCCGCAGTGATTTTTCGCTTGAACGCAAAGATCCCGTACAGGCCGTCAGGGAAAACCCCGGCGGCGGAGAAACCGAAACCGGCCTCCCGCGGGAAGTTCCCGCCTCCGGGCCGGGAATGTATGCCGAAGCGGTTCCCGCCGCGGCAGAAGGCGCGAAACCGGATAGTTCGAAGACAGGCCCCCCGGCCGCCGCGAAAAAAAACGCCGTAAAACAGGACTCCGTCCGGGCCGGCAGAAAGGAAAACCAGGAAGAAGCGGCAAAGACAAGCGAAAAGACCGAAGGAGCGGCCCCGGCCGCCGAGCTAAAACCCGCTTCCGCGGAAGAATTAAAAGAGGATAACTCCCGGCAGGAGGTTGAAATCCGCGTTACCGTGCGCGCCGGGGATGAACGCTTTGCCGATACCCTGCGGACAACGGACGAAAGAAGCATAAAAGAATCGGCCTCCGGCCTGCTGCGGCGTATGCGTGAGGAAGCAAACGCCCAAATCGTTAAAAGCGCAAGGTTTATCCTTACGGACAAGAACGAGGGGGAAATCCGGCTGGTGCTGAAACCGGAAAGCCTGGGTGAAGTCAGAATACGGCTTTCCATGCAGGATAACCTCATAGGAGGCAGGATTTTTGTCGAAAATGAAAGCGTACGGGAAGTCTTCGAGCAGAACATGCCGAACCTCTCTTCCGCCTTCAGGGAAAGCGGATTTGAAATGGGAAGCATGAATGTATCCGTCGGAAACGGCGGCGGCCGGAAAAACGAAGCGGACGGTTTTTCGTCCTTTGGCAAACCGGCGCGCGCGGAAAAAGAAAATCTTCCCTCCGTTGCCGCGGAAGCGTATTACTACACTTTTCACGCGGTAAATCTTATGGCATAGAGGAGTTGAAAGCAGTTTATGTCCGACATTCTTACGATAAATACCAATACACGCGATTATATGCAGGAACTGCAGCAGCCGGGCGCCCGGCGTATCGCGAAAGATTCTCTTGACAAAGAGGATTTTCTGAAAATTCTTGTGACCCAGCTTACGCATCAGGATCCCACTCAGCCCATGGAAGACCGCGAGTTCATTGCCCAGATGGCGCAGTTCTCTTCCCTTGAACAGATGACAAACCTGAACAGGGAATTCTCCCGCGTCGCGGGCATTATGGCAATGGGTCAGGCTACGGCCCTTATCGGCAAAATGGTCGATATTGATGTTATTGAGGGCAAGGACACAGCCGGCAGGGATATACACAGAACGGTAAGCGGCCGCGTTCAGGAAATTACAGGCGGAAACTCTCCGCAGCTTTTGGTTAATGGAACATATTACGATTACGCCGCTGTCGCGCGTGTTAAAGAATAAGGAGGCGCCATTATGATGCGATCATTATATTCCAGTGTGTCCGGGCTGCAGAATCATCAGACCCGCATGGATGTTGTAGGTAACAACCTCGCCAACGTCAACACTATAGGATTCAAGAAAGGGAGGGTCAATTTTCATGACCTTATTTCGCAAAATGTTCAGGGCGCTTCCCGGCCCACAGAGGAACTCGGCGGCGTCAACCCCAAGCAGGTCGGCCTGGGCATGAGCATCGCGGCCATAGACACCGTGCATACTCAGGGGTCCATGCAGCTTACAGGCGTCATGTCCGACCTCGCCATCATAGGCGAAGGCTTTTTTATCATGAAGTCCGGCGAGATGAATCTCTATACCCGCGCAGGCGCTTTCGGCCTTGATGAGCAGGGCACGCTCGTGAATCCGGCCAACGGCATGAGGGTTCAGGGCTGGCAGGCCCAGATAGTGGACAATGTGCCCACTATCAATACCTCAAGCTCCGTCGGCGACCTCATCATCCCCATAGGCGCGAAAGACCCGGCGGCCGCCACAACCACCGTCAAGATGGCCTGTAACCTCAACAAGATGACGCCCGAAATAGAAGAGGGGGCAAGCCCCGGGGCCATCATCAGGGGAAGATGGACGGCGACGGTGGACATACGAGATGCCTTCGGCGGCATTCATACCCTCAGGCTGGACTTTGAAAGGCGTCCGGGCGAAGTAAACCGCTGGGACTGCTCGGTAAGCGTTGACCCGGAAATCTCCGGCGAGGGGCAGACCATCGTTACCGACACCACCAACACACGGGCGGGAATAGGCGGCGAGGAGACGAACATGAACAACTTTATCGTGGAGTTCGACAATATGGGGCTTTTGACCCGCGTGGAAGACGGCGCCGGCAACGAAGTGAATCAGGAGCTTTTGCAGATCAACATAGGCTTTGATGTGGCGAACACTCTTCCCAATCCCGACGGAACGCCCGTGCGCCAGAACTTCCTCCTTAACCTGGGAACGGTGGGCAGCCCGGAAAACTCCCTCACCCAGTACGCCTCCTCCAGTTCCAGCAAGGTCTATGAGCAGAACGGCTTCGGCATGGGTTACCTTACGAGTTACCGCATAGACCAGTCCGGCATTATAACCGGCGTTTTTTCCAACGGCAACAACAGAACTCTGGGGCAGGTTGCCCTCTCGACCTTCCTGAACCCCGGCGGCCTTGAGAAGCAGGGCGAAAATGTGTACGCCGTAACGCCCAACTCCGGCATAGCCCGCATAGACCCCGCCGGTATAGCGGGCAAAGGAAAAATCATGGCCGGCAACCTTGAGATGAGCAACGTTGACCTTGCCGAACAGTTTACCGACATGATTGTAACCCAGAGAGGTTTCCAGGCAAACGCGCGCACAACGCAGACCGCGGATCAAATGTTGCAGGAACTCTTAACACTCAAACGGTAAAGGAGTAAAGTACGGGGTGAATGATTAGGGTAACGCGGCTTGATGGGGGGGTTTACTATGTAAACCCCCATCAGATTGAATACATAGAAGAGAATCCCGACACCCATTTAATGATGTTATCAGGCAAGAAACTGGTAGTCCTGGAGGACTACCAGACTATTTATAACGAAATTGTGGAATACAGGAAAAGCATAGGCGGGTTCAAAAATGAGGAGTAGGTACTGATGGATTTAGGAATGATTCTCGGTTTGGTCCTTGGAGTGGGGCTTTTCTTATACGCGCTTCTCTCCGGCGGCGTCTCGCTTATGATATACGTCAACATACCTTCAGTTATTATGGTTTTCGGGGGTTCTTTCTCCGCCCTTCTTATGAGTAACCCCTTAAACCGTACCCTGAGCGCTTTCAAGTTCTTTATGCTTACCACCAAGGTTCCTGTTCTGGAAACCGAAAAGATGATCCGGGTTTTGGTGGAGTTTTCCGAAAGGGCCAGGCGCGAAGGTCTTCTTGCCCTTGAAGACAACCTTCAGGAGCTTGACGATGAGTTCATGCGCAGGGGCATACAGCTTGTTGTTGACGGAACAGACCCGGAAATCATTAAAAGCATTATGTATAACGAGGTCAATCAAATCGAGGAACGGCACGCTGCCAACATCAAGGTATTCGAGGACTGGGGCAAATACGGCCCGGCCTTCGGCATGTTGGGAACCCTGGTAGGTCTTATAGCGATGCTCGCGAACTTACAGGATCAGTCGACCCTGGGTTCCGGTATGGCTATCGCTCTTATTACGACCCTGTACGGCTCCATGCTGGCCAACATGTTCATGATTCCCATAGCGGCAAAACTTGCCGACAACAACAAAACTGAATTATTATCTAAAGAGATTGCCATAGAGGGAGTTCTTTCCATACAATCCGGCGATAACCCCCGGATTCTTCAGGAAAAACTCATAGCGTACCTGCCGCCGATACAAAGGGAAAGCCTGCGGCAGGAAGCGAATAAGGATTAAGGCGGATGGCGAATCCCAAAGCGAAATGCCCGAAATGCCCGGAAGGCGCGGCTGACTGGCTGAACACCTACGCCGACATGGTAACTCTGCTTTTGTGCTTTTTTGTTCTTTTGTATAATGTCGCCGAGGTCGAAACCTCTCGTCTTCAGGGTATTGTCGCTTCCTTTATGGGAATGGGAAACCTCCAGGGAGGCAAGACCCTGGAGGCGGGCCAGCTCGCGGAACTGGGCAATACAGTCATGTCCCTTCCTTCCATGCGCAGCGCCCGCTCTCTTGATCAGGCCCGCAGAAAGGCAATAACGGAGTTCCAGCCGGAAATCCGCACCCAAAAGGTACGGATACAGGAGGATGAGCGGGGGCTTGTTATATCGCTCGCGGCCGACGCGTATTTCCGCTCCGCGAGCGCCGAGATAAATATGGATCAGGCGCGGGATGTTCTTGTACGGCTTACCGATCTTCTGACATCCCCCGCGATGGCCGGCAAGAAGTTTCGTATTGAGGGGCATACCGACTCAAGCGCGACAGACCCCGACGGCCCCTGGCGCAGCAACTGGGAACTTTCTGTGGCGCGGTCCGTGAATGTTCTGCACAGGCTGGCGGAATACGGAGCGGACGAAAACCAGTTTCAGGTCTCAGGCTTCGGCGCGACGGTTCCCCTGGTGGCGGAACAGACGCCGGAGGCTGCCGCCTACAACAGGCGGGTTGATATAATAATTTTGTCGGACGGACATTTGTAAGAGGGAGGAAAGCGATGTCGGACGAAAATGAAATGTTTGATGAGGGCGAAGGAGGCGATGTAGGCGGAGAAGCTCAGCCAAGCAAAAAAGCCGGATTTTTGCCGTCTTTTGTTATACAAATTCTCAAATGGGCGGCCCTGGGTCTGGGCGCGATAATCTTTATCGTAACCGTTGTTTTTATAACAATGAAGTTTATGGGCGCGGGAAACCAGGGGATGAGCCAGCAGCAAATATCCGCGGATTACGCGGGGAAAGCGCCTGTGTATGACTGGTTTCCCAATATTACCTCGATTCGCGCCCGTACAGCGGACGCGCCGCCGGCGATGGTTATGGTGGACATCTCCATAGGCTACGAGCAGGGCAATAAAATCGTGCAGTCCGAACTTGTCAACAGAACGCCGCAGATAAAAGACATTGTGCGGCAGTTTTTCGCCTCACGGCGGACCTCTGATCTGACGCCGGGCAAGGAGAATGATCTGAAAGTTGAGCTGGCGGAAAAAATCAATTCCATTATGACCGACGGAAAGGTCCGGCAGGTCATTTTCGATAATTTAACGATAATTCCCGGCAGTGAATAGAGCTGTTCAGAAACTAAAGTTTCCGGACAACTCTCGTGAAATTGGTGATTGATTTTTTATAACAGTGTGTATATAATAAGAATAGTAAATGGGGGGGTACTGAAAAGGCATGACCGAAGTCCTGTCTCAGGATGAAATAGATCAACTGTTAACCGCAATATCTTCCGGAGATGTTGAAACCGAAGAAGTACATCAGGCAACCGATCAGCGGAAGATAAAGATCTATGACTTCAAAAGGCCAGACAAATTCTCAAAAGAGCAAATCCGTACTGTTTCAATTATGCATGAAACTTTCGCGCGGCTTACCACAACATCTCTGTCCGCGCAGCTACGCAGTCTTGTGCAGGTTCACGTCGCTTCTGTAGATCAGCTTACCTACGAAGAGTTTATCCGCTCCATTCCCAACCCTACGACTCTGGCGGTTATTAACATGGATCCCTTAAAGGGTTCTTCTGTTCTGGAAATAGATCCGGCCATTACCTTTTCGATAATAGACCGCCTGTTCGGAGGCAAGGGCGAGGCTGTCAAAGTCTCGCGTGATTTAACGGATATAGAGTCTTCCGTTATGGAGGGCATAGTTGTCAGGATTCTGGGGAATATGCGCGAGGCCTGGAGTCAGGTTATTGACCTGCGTCCGCGGCTGGGGCAAATCGAAACAAACCCGCAGTTTGCCCAGATTGTACCGCCTACGGAAATGGTCGTTCTTGTTACCCTTGAAACCAAGGTAGGAGATGTGGAGGGCATGATGAATCTCTGTATTCCCTACCTGACAATCGAGCCCATTATCTCCAAACTGAGCGCCCAGTACTGGTACTCCTCCGTGCGCAGGGGCGCTACAACGGAAAACCTGAACATTCTCCGTGAAAGGCTGGCTACCGTTGATGTGAGCGTATTTGCCGAGATTGGCAGCATGGATCTTACTGTCCGGGAAGTGCTTGCCCTGACGGTGGGAGATATTATACGTCTTCCCAATGTACGCGCGGGCGACCCCATGACGCTGAACGTGGGGAGCCGGCCCAAGTTTCTCTGCAAACCCGGCGTTGTAGGCAAGAAACTTGCTGTTCAGATTATCAGGAAACTGGAAGATATCGAAGAAGAAGAGTTTGAAGAATTAGCGTCGGAAGGAGACGAGTAATATGAGCGACGGATCACTCACGCAGGATGAAATAGATGCTTTGCTCCAGGGCTCACCGGGCGCGGATATGGGAGGGGATATTCCCGCCGCGGAAGAAGTTGAGGACTCTCTGCCGGACGCGGAAAAAACCGCTTTTCAGTCGGTGCTTCAGGGAACAACAGCGTCCCAGGCGTCGAACCTTTCCCTTCTTGTAACAAAAACAACGCAGATAGGCGCGCCCAGGGTGGAGGTACTGACCAGGGCGGGTCTTGCCGGCCTTCTAGATGATGAGCTTGTGCAGGTCAATCAGAATTTTTCCGACGGCCTTCTGGGTGAACATTCATATCTTCTGCCCAAGGCTCTTGCGACCGCGATTTCCGGCCTCATGATGGGGCAGGAGGGGATCGAATTAAACGAAGCGGCCCTGTCGGCCCTGCAGGAAGCCATATCCCAGGTTTCCGGCCCTGTGCTGACAATCCTGGGCGATACGCTAAAGGCCACTGTTATGGCTGATCCCGCGGAAGCCCGGCTGTCTGTAAAGAGCGATATTTCTCTGCCCGAGGGGGAGTTTGTCATGGTAAGTTATCCCCTGACTATTGAGGGGGAGCAGCCCACAGCCCTTACCGAAATTTTTACCCTTTCGCAGGTCAAAGAAATCGCGGCGAAAAAGGCGGGAGGATCTCCGGCGCCCGGTCCGCGGCCTGCGGCGGGAATGCAGCAGCAGATGCAGATGCCCCAGATGCAGCCTCAAATGCAAATGCCGCAAATGCCCCAGATGCAGCAGCAGATGCAAATGCCGGGTATGGCGCCTCAGGGCTACGGTATGCCCCAGGGTTATGGTATGCCGCAGAATCCCGGCATGGTTATGGGATCCGGAGCGCCCAATGTACAGGCGGTTCAATTTCCCAGCTTAAATACGGGAGCTGTTCCTATGGAGCATGGTAACATAAGCCTGCTGATGGACGTGTACATGGAAATGACCGTCGAACTCGGCAGAACAAAGAAACTTATCAAAGAAATTCTCGGCATGGGAGAAGGTACCATCATAGAGCTTGATAAACTGGCCGGTGAGCCTGTTGATATTCTGGTAAACCACAAACTTATCGCCAAGGGCGAGGTTGTGGTTATAGACGAAAACTTCGGCGTCCGCGTTACGGAAATAGTATCGCCCATGGAGAGGATGTCCGATTTGACATGAGATCAGGATTGCGATCCCTATGCGCCTGTTGCGCTTCAAGCCAAGCCATTGCTGCAATGGCCTTGCGTGGTTCAAGACGGCGCAATTTTGCAGGGCAAAATTGCGTGAGTAATGCGTTTTCGGGTCTTCCCGAAAACGCAGAGCCGTCTTCGGCTCACATTTATTGGAAGTCCGACAGGCTCTTATAAAGGGGAGCGGTTTTCGGGTCAAGGGAGGGAACCTGAAACACATACACAGCGTATTAATCATATTCATTCTGCTGTTTTCCGCGGCGGGCCTGAGCGTTCATGCGCAGGAGGTCGGGCCGGAACAAACGTCGGACGAATCCGCTCTTGTTTTGGGAGACGGCCCCTCCGCGGAAGACTCTCCTGCCGTGACGCCGCTTTCCGGCTTCGGCGTTTGGGATTTTCTGCGCATGATTCTTGTCCTTGCCGTTGTTGTGGGCCTCATTTATGGAGTGTTTCATTTTATTAAAAAGGCGGGCTCTCCACGGGACGACGGCGTGCGCTTTATCCGCGTTCTGGAAACGCGGCCCCTCGCGGGAAACCGCCACCTTCATCTGGTGGAAGTGGGCAATCAGATTATGCTTGTCGGTTCCTCCGAGAACGGCGTGCGCCTTGTTTCGCAGCTTGAGGACAAAGAAACTCTGGACGGGATACGCCTTCAGGCCTCGCGGATTTCTCCGCGTCCGAAAAATTTCACGGATACCCTGAAGATGTTTCTGGGCAAAGGTGCGGGCGGCGCGTCCGCGCCGGCCGGGGGGGAAGGTGGACAGGCTGATCCGGGTTCGCTGGACTTTATACTAAAACAAAAAGAAAGGCTAAAAAAGCTTTTTTAGGAAAGTGTTCAGAAACTCAAAGTTTCCGGACAACTCTATTCTTCATCTTACTTGGGAGGGGGGATGAAAAAAACAACTTTTGCGCTTTTAGGCATTATTATTATAATTTCTCTGTGCCCCGCCGTTGCCGCAGCTCAGGATACGGAAGCCGCTCCTCTGGCCATACCCTTTGTGGATCTTTCGGTACGCCAGCCGCAGTCGAACCAGGAGGTGGCCTTTAGCCTCCAGCTTCTTCTTCTTTTGTCGGTTTTGAGCCTTGCTCCCGCCATCATTATCATTATGACATCTTTTCTGCGGGTGGCGATTGTTCTGGATTTTGTCAAACGCGCGCTGTCGCTGCAGCAGATGCCGCCCAACCAAGTCATCATGGGCGTAGCCCTGTTTCTGACGATTTTTATCATGTGGCCCACAATCGATCAGATTTACACAAACGCGTACCAGCCTTTTTCGCAGGGCCAAATCGGTATGGAAGAAGCCTACAGAAACGCGGAAACGCCCCTGAGGCTTTTTATGTACCGGCAGATGCAGGGCAAGCCGGACAATATACGGCTTTTTATGCGCCTGTCGAATCTGCCGCGGCCCGCTACATTGGCCGACGTTCCCACGCGGGTGCTGATTCCCGCCTTTGTGCTGCATGAAATGACAGTTGCCTTCGAGATAGGCATACTGCTTTTTATACCTTTCATCATTATTGATATGGTGGTGGCCTCCGCCCTCATGTCCATGGGAATGATTATGCTTCCCCCGGTCATGATTTCCATGCCCTTCAAGCTGATTTTGTTTGTGCTTGTGGACGGCTGGGGCCTTATTACGGAACAGGTTGTGGCGAGTTTTCGCTAAGGGAGGATACCTGATATGACTATCGGATCGGCTGTTTATCTTTTGCGCAGCGGCATTATGGAGATTCTTATTTTGTCCGCTCCTGTGCTTCTTATCAGTCTTGTGGTGGGTCTTGTTATTTCTATTTTGCAGGCCACCACGCAGATTCAGGAGCAAACGCTGACCTTCGTGCCCAAGATCGCGGCGATTTTTCTGGCCCTGATTTTCTTTGGGCCCTGGCTTTTCGCGCGGCTTATGCAGTATACGGTGCAGCTTTTTCAGCAGATACCCTCGCTGATACGCTGAGGGTTGAAGGTTTTTTTGGGGAAGGTGATTAATGGCTGAACTGGCGGCGAACGCGCAGGTTTTTTTTCTCATCTTTGCACGGGTTATAACCCTTGTGGAAACAGCGCCCTTATTGTCGTCGGACTCTGTTCCGCAGATCGCGAAAATCGGGCTTGCGTTTTTCGCCTCCTTTCTTGTATTCCCCTGGGTCATGGCGGCGGGCTATCCGGTTCCGCAGCTCGGCCTTGACTACGCCCTGCTTGTTCTGGGCGAGGCCATGATCGGGATTGTGCTGGGTTTTTTTCTTGTACTCATCTATTCCGCGTTCCAGCTCGCCGGCCAGTTTTATTCGCTCCAGATGGGTTTTGGGGCTTCTGAGGTTTTTGATCCCCTGGCGCAGATTGAAATTCCCATCATGGGGCAGTTTCTCAATTTGATTGCCATGCTCATCTTTCTTCTTGTGGGAGGCTTTCAGAGAATTTTCCTCGCGGGAGTCTATCATTCCTTCGGGGCAATGAAGGCGGTGGACCTGGTCGTTAACCGCGGAGATATTGTCCGCCTGCTGCTTGTCAGTCTTACCCGCCTTTTTGAACAGAGCCTTGTAATGTCCTTTCCCATACTCGGAATCCTTTTTCTGGTTTCCGTTACCACGGGCCTGCTTGCCAAAGCGGCGCCGCAGATGAATATTCTCATGCTCGGCTTTCCCGTATCCATAGCTACGGCCTTTTTTGTGCTGTTTCTTATGCTGCCTGTTCTGGCGGAAGTTTTTTCCGCCGTTATCGATTACAGTTTCGCGGAACTGCTGAAGATGCTCTCGGCCATAGGGGAGGCGCGCGCATGATCTCCGGCTACACAGACCTTTTATCGCGGCAGAGCGCGGCTCTGGCGAAGATGCATCTGCAGTGGTTCGCGGCGGAAGACGAGGGCCGCACCGAGGACCCGACAGAGTATAAAATCCGCAAGGCCCGTGAAGAGGGAAACGTCGCGAAGTCGCCGGAAGTATCCTCTGCGGTTGTACTTCTTGCCGCCGTTATCATTCTCGCGTTTTTTGCCCCGTACTATGTGCGGACCCTGCGCGCGATGATGATCTTCTTTTTGGAACGCAGCGGCGAGGCCTCGAACTTTCTTGAACAGGAGCTTTTTACCGCCTTCCTTCAGTATTTTGTGCGGTTGACGCTGCCCATATTCATCGCCTGCCTTGTCGCGGCTGTTTTCAGCAATGTCATTCAGTTCGGCTTCCTTTTTTCCGTAAAGCCCATCACCCCCGACCTGAATAAACTTGTTCCCAACCTCAGCCGCTTTGTGCAGCGGACCATACTTTCGACCGAAGCCCTGGTTAACCTCTCGAAATCCATTTTCAAAGTAGCGATTATCAGCGTCATTGCCTACCTGAATATACGTTCCGAGTTCGGCCGCCTCGTCAGTATGATTCACATGCCCTTTGTGCAGGCGGCGGGGACTGTCTGCGCTCTTGCCTTCCGCATCATACTTGAATCCGCGGTGTTTCTTCTTGTCCTGTCGTTTTTTGATTTTCTCTTTCAGAAGCATCTGTATCTTGAATCCCTTAAAATGACGCGGCAGGAGACCATTGAGGAACGCAAGACCCACGAAGGCGATCCCATGGTCCGAATGCGCATACGCCAGAGGATGCGGGAAATCATGTCTCAGAATCTGCGGCGCGCCGTACCGGAGGCCACTGTGGTCATTACAAACCCTACCCATTACGCGGTGGCCCTTGCCTACGAACCGGGCGTCATGGCCGCGCCTGTGGTAACAGCCAAAGGGGAAGATGAGATTGCTTTTGCTATCAGGCGTCTGGCCAGGGAGAACGGCGTTCCTGTTGTCGAAAACAAACCTCTGGCGCGGGCTTTATACGCGGATGTCGAAATAGGGGACATAGTCCCCGACAACTATTTAAATGCTGTTGTGACTGTTCTTGGACAGGTTTATAACTGGGATGAGGAAAACGCCCGGCTTTTAAAAAAACAAGCCGGATAAGGAAAATGGAGTAGACTATGGCTGACGCGGGAAGAGTAACAAATACGGGCCTTCTGGGCAGACTCTGGTCGGGAGTGCCCCGCAGCAACATCCCCAATATTATGGTCGCGGGGAGCGTCGTTGTCGGCGTTATGATGCTTCTTATTCCCCTGCCCACGTTTCTGCTTGATACGCTCATGGCGTTTAACCTTACCATGAGCCTGATTATCATTTTGATGACATTGTACAACTCGCGGGCGGCGGAGTTTCTCTCTTTTCCCACCATCCTTCTTGTCACTACCGTATTCGGGCTGGCCCTGAACATATCTTCTACCCGGCTTATACTGGCCCAGGGGCAGAAGTTTGACGGAAAAATGATACGGGCCTTCTCGAGTTTTGTTGTAGGTTCGCGGGGAAACGAGGGCCTTGTTATAGGATTCATAATTTTTGTCATTATAATAGCGGTTCAGGTTCTGGTTATCACCAAGGGTTCTACCCGCGGCGCGGAAGTCGCGGCCCGGTTTAATCTGGACGCCATGCCGCAAAAGTATATGGGTATTGACGCGGAATTCTCCGCCGGCGCGATAAACGAAGAAGAAGCGGGCCGCAGAAAACGCGAACTGCAGAAGGAATCGGAGTTTTACGGGCAAATGGACGCCGCCGCGAAATTCGTATCCGGCAACGTCAAAGTAGGCATACTCATCACCGTCATCAACATTCTTGGCGGCCTTATCGTGGGGGTAAGCCTGCATAACGAAGGCTGGCAGGGCGCCCTTGGCACCTATGTTGCCTTTGCCATAGGCGACGGTCTTGTGTCCCAGTTCCCTGCTTTGCTTATCTCCACCGCCACGGGCCTTATCATAACCCGCGCGACATCGGACGCTTCTTTCGGAGCAGATTTAAGCGATCAGTTCTCCCGGCAGCATACAATTTACTGGATTGCCTCGGTCTTTCTCTTTTTTATGGGGCTTTTGCCGGGTTTCCCCGCCTATATCTTTATTCCCATGTCGGTTCTGAGCGGTATGCTGGCCCTATCCATGGGCCGGAAGGCGGGCGTGAAAAAGGCGGAACCGGCAAAGGCCGCGGCAGAGCATACCCAGGACGCCTCAACGGACTTCTCCCGCGTCGCGCCCCTGGACCCCTTGTCGCTTGAACTGGGCTACGGGCTTGTTCCCCTGGTAGACAAAGACAAGGGCGCTGAACTTCTGAACAGGGTTACGCACATCAGAAAAGAGACGGCCCTGGACATCGGCCTTGTTGTGCCCAAAATACGCATCATTGACAATATGCGCCTTGACACCTTTGAGTATTGTTTTAAAATAAAGGGCGTGGAAGTAGGCAGGGGTTCCCTGCGTATGGGGATGTATCTTGCGATAAATCCCGGCAAAGTCCGGGAGGAAGTCACGGGCGAGAAAACAACGGAACCTACTTTTGGCGCGCCCGCCCTGTGGATTACCGAAGACACGCGCGAGAAGGCGGACAGAGCGGGTTACATAGTGGTGGACCCCCCTTCCATTATCGCCACCCATTTGACGGAAATCATCAAGAAACACGCCGCGGAAATTCTGGGGCGGCAGGAGCTTCAGGCCATACTGAATTCTCTGGAGAAAGACTATCCCGCCGTTGTGGAAGAAGTCAGAAAAAGCCCCGTCGGCCTGGGAGGAATCCAGAAAATCCTGCAAAATTTATTGAAAGAGAGGGTTTCCATCCGCAATATGGTTGAAGTTCTGGAAACCATCGCGGACTACGGCGCTGTAACAAAAGATGTGAGCTTTATTACCGAAAAAGTGCGGCAGGCTCTGGCGCGGCAGATATGTTTCCAGTATGCTGATGATTCAAAGACTCTTCATATGTTTACGATTATGCCCAAACTGGAACAGGCCATTATTGACTCGCGTATAGAAACGGCGGGCGGGCTTGTGGCCGCGCTCAAACCCGAAACCCAGCGCAGATGGTTTACGGCCATGCACAACGCCCAGCGGCTGGTTCTGGAGGCCGGACACGCCGCCTTTATCGTTCTGTGTTCCGAAGCCGCCCGGCCTCTTGTCAGGGCTGCCACGGCGCGCGAGTTTCCCAACCTGGTGGCGCTCTCCGCCCTGGAGCTTGTCCCGGATATCAAATTTGAATCACTTGGTGAAATCAGGCTGGAAGGATAGAACATGATGGTTTATAACGCGCCGGCGCCCAGGCAGGTTTTCACCGTACAGGCGCCTACATATCAGGAAGCTGTCGACAAGGCCCGCCGCATATACGGCGAGCGCGTTCAGGTTGTCCAGCACAGGGACATACGCTACGGAGGCTTTTTGGGATTCTTCCGCCGCGAAGGGGTTGAACTGACGCTGTATCTGTCGAACCTGGGACTGCGGCGGCAGCCGCCCCAGCAGCCGCTTGACCTTGAGAAAGAAAAAGAAAAGTTCAGGGTGCTTAGCCCTCCCCGGCAGGATGAAACCCTGAAAGAAGTATTGAAAGAAGTGCAGTCCCTGAGCGAGAAACTTGGCGCGACCCAGGCGGCCTCTTCCCAGAAAGAAAATCATCCCTCTATTGAAAAAATCAGCGGCCTCTTGTACGACAATGATTTTTCTCCCGCGTATGTCAGGCGGATTACCGAAAGACTCAAGAAGGAGTTTTCCCTGGAAGCTCTGGAAGACTTTGACGCTCTGCAGGACGCGGTTATCGACTGGATAGGCGAATCAATTTCCCTGTATGACGCACAAAAACTGCGCAAGTCCCAGGTGTATATTCTTGTAGGCCCTACCGGAGTGGGCAAAACAACAACCATAGCGAAACTCGCCGCCATGTACGGCGTTGTGGCCGCGCAGCCCCTGGATGTGCGCATTCTGACTATAGACGATTTTCGCATAGGAGCAAAGGAGCAAATCGAAAAGTACGGCGACATTATGAGGATACCCGTGGCCTGCGTAAAGACCACGCAGGATTTCAAAAAATATCTTTCCCTGTATACTGATGTGGATATGATTCTTGTCGATACCGTCGGAAAAAGCCCGCGGGATTTTGTGAATCTTGGGGAAATGCGGGAACTTCTTGACGCCGCTTTCAAAAAGGCCGGCGTGCATTTAGCCCTCAGCGCGACAACAAAGACCATTGATTTAATTGAAATTATGCAGCAGTTTGAACCCTTCGGCTATGAATCCCTGGTTATAACAAAGCTTGATGAGACGCCCCGCATCGGAAGCGTTATCAGCGCGGCGGCGGAAAAAGGGAAGGCCCTGTCCTTTATCACCGACGGGCAGAAGGTTCCCGAAACCATAAAAACGGCAACGGTATCGCAGCTTCTTCTGCGTCTGGCGGGCTTTCGGGTGCGAAGGGATCACATCGAAGAAAAATTCGGCGAAAAAGGAATGTAGGAGGAAAAATGGCAGACCAGGCGGAAACCCTGCGGGAAATCATGAAAAACAAAATCGCTCTTCCTGAAGCGTCCACCGCGGCGCGCGATGCGGACGCGGGAGAAACAAAAACCCGTATTATAACAATAACAAGCGGCAAGGGAGGCGTCGGAAAAACCAACATATCCACGAACCTCGCCATCGCCTACGCTCAGGCGGGAAAAAAAGTGATCCTTATGGACGCCGACCTTGGACTGGCTAACGTGAATGTTGTTCTGGGCATCATCCCCCAATACAACCTGTATCATCTTATACGGAAACAGAAAGCCATGAGCGACATCATCATGGATACAAACTACGGCATACGCATTGTCGCGGGCGCTTCCGGCTTCGCCAAGATAGCGAATCTTACGGAAGAAGAACGCAAAAGTTTTGTCAGCGAACTCTCGGAGCTCTCCAACGCCGACATCATCATCATTGATACCAGCGCGGGAGTCTCGAACAACGTACTGTCCTTCGTGGAAGCCGCCGACGAGGCTCTCATCATTACCACTCCTGAGCCCACGGCCATCACCGACGCCTACGGCATCATCAAAATCATCGCGACCGAAATGGACAAACAGAACCTCGGCCTGAAACTCATTGTCAACCGCGTTAAATCCGTTGTGGAAGGCAGAAAAGTCGCCGAAAGAATGATCACCATCGCGGGCCAGTTCCTGAATCTGAAAGTGGACTACCTGGGCTATATCTACGAAGACCCCGCCGTGCAGAACGCCGTCCTGCGGCAAAAACCCTTTATGATTCTCGATCCAAAGGGCAAGGCTTCCATCTGCCTGCGCCACATCGTCTCCCGCCTGGAAAAAGTGGAATACCGCGACGGCAGCGGCATAGGCAGTTTTCTGCGCAAACTTCTGGGCGGAAAACCGCGCCCGGGAATGGATATATAGGAGCGTAAAATAACTCCCGCGCTGCGCCGGGTTGCTTTTATTTGGCTTTATGATAAAATATGTAAGAGGGAGATTATGAAATTACGAATTGCCGGTTTTTTCAGTAAATTTTTCTCTCTAGCGCGAAAGCAGCAGGAAGGCGCGGCGGTTGGCGATCTTGGCCCCTATGCGCGGCGTATTCTCTCCGATGCTGTTCTTTTCAATGAGATTCCTTCTCCCACGGAAAAAGAAGCCGAACGCATACACTTCATCCAGCGCAGGCTGAACGAGTTCGGCATATCCGAGATTATCAACGACGGGGAAGGAAATGTGGCGGCTGTTTTTCCCGGTTCAAAACCCACAAATAAATACGCGCTTCTTTTCGCGGATATAGAAAACGACAGCTATTCTCCCCTGGACAGTTTTGCCCGCCTTTCCGCGGGCAGAGCCTCGGGCAGCGGGCTTGCGGATAACTCCGTCGGCGTTGCGACACTGCTGGTTCTGGCGGAGTATTTTCAGCAGAACGATGTGCGCCACGACATTAATATCGTACTGCTGTTTACCCGCCTTGCCTGTCAGGATGAGGAGTTCGCGGGGCTGCGCAGATTTCTGGCTTCCTGGGATGGTCAAATCTCCTTTGCCTTCTATGTTACCGGCATACAGCAGGGAAACATAGAAACCCACCCTCTGGGACATTACAAGATGACCGTCACCGCCCATACAAGCGAGCACGAAGTTATGGAAAACACCAGTCAGGTTTCCGCCGTGTGGGTTCTTTCCAATATCGCCTTTCGCCTGGGAACCATCAAGTGGGACAGTAAAAACAATACCACGCTCAACATAGCCCGCATCGTCGGCGGGGTGGGCTTCGGGTTTTTCCCCTCGGAAGGTTTTATGGAACTGGAAATTTATTCCGCCGACACGAAGGCCCTTGACATGACGAAGAATACGGTTGAGGCAACCATAGAGAAAATCGCCGACGAAACCGGAACAGCCGTGGAGTTTACGGTCAACTCCTTTATCCCCGTTGGTAATCCCAAAATAAACGCCTTCCTGACGGATATTCTGAAAAAAGTTCACGCGGAACTGAAAATAAAATCAAACTTTGTGTCGGTTCCTGACAAGACAGCCATACTGAATTCTTTCGGAATTCCCGCGGCTTCCATCGGCATTACCCGCGGCAAAAAAGGCCTGGGTGAGGAATATGTGGAGCTTGCCCCTATAGGAACAGGGTTTCGCCAGCTTCTGCTTCTTCTGGAAAAAAGTATTATACACGGGGAGCTTTATTCATGAAAGAATCAAGCAGCGCGCTTTTGGAGAATACCTTTCATCACAGCCGTTTCAGCGACACGAAGAGGCTCTTTGAACTGAAAAAGGAAAAGGGGCTGAGGATTTCTCTCGCGTTTCCCACGCTGAACGAAGAGGCGACAATTGCGAAAGAAATTCTTGTCATCAAGACCGAGCTTATGGACCGCGTGCCCCTGATAGACGAGATTGCCGTCATTGATTCGGGTTCAAACGACAAAACCTGCGAAACAGCCGCGGCCTACGGCGCGAAGGTCTACCAGTCCAAAGACATATTAAGGAGTCAGGGATCCTTCCGCGGCAAGGGCGAGAACCTCTGGAAGAGCCTCTATGTTCTTTCCGGCGACATCATAGTCTGGATCGATGCGGACATACAGAACATCGCCCCCAAGTTCATGTACGCCCTTGTGGGCCCCCTGCTGGAAAACGACACGCTTCAATACGTCAAGGCTTTTTACGAGCGGCCCATGAAAATCTCCGAGGCGCTTATGGCCTCAGGCGGCGGCAGGGTGACGGAAATCCTTGTGCGCCCCCTGTTTTCGCTTTTTTATCCCGAGCTTGCGCACCTCATTCAGCCTCTGTCCGGGGAGTACGCGGGCCGCAGGAAACTTCTGGAACAGCTTTCATTTTCCGTTGGCTACGGAGTGGAACTGGGGCATCTTCTGGATGTGTATCACATGTTCGGCATTAAGGCTTTAGCCCAGGTAGACCTTGACAAGCGCGTACACAGAAACCAGGGCGTACAGTCCCTCAGCAGAATGTCCTTCGGTATTCTGAACACTTTTTTTGACCGCCTGCAAAAATACGGCGAGGGCGAGCTGAAAACGCAAATGAACGCCTTCCATATTGCCCTGAATGTCATCAAGGAAAAACACCAGCCGGTATTCACCGAAGTCCCTGTTTTTGAACGCCCGCCCATTATAGAGCTGGAAGAATACCGGAAAAAATTTTCTTGAGGCCTTGGGCCGGGCGGGCAAAAAATGCGCCCGGAAAAAGAAACTCACCGGCTTTTAAGAGCCTGTTTAATATCTTGCCCCCCCCCGGGGCGCGCAAGGGATTGAAGCGGAAATCCTTTTGGCGTTAGCCAAAAGATTGGAGCGAAAAGCCCGGTTTGCGGCGTTTTACGCCGCAAATGCGCCCAAATTCCGAATTA
>JAISQU010000329.1 GCA_031274005.1 Spirochaetales bacterium | reverse complement strand
TTCCGTTTCCCCGGCAACAAAGAGATGCCCCGGTTTACGAAAAACCGGAAAATCTCCCTATTTGCGACATACAGAGGGTTTTTTTCAAAGAACCATGAGCCTTTAACGGCTCTTTTCGGAGGAGGCTCTCGCCCCCTCCTTCTAATATAGCACCTTATCCAAGGAGTTGCAAGACCGACTGCGCCTTCATGTTTGCCTGCGCAAGCATGGCTGTAGAGGACTGCACCAGTATCTGGTTTTTCATGTACTCTACCATTTCCGATGCCATGTCGGCGTCCCTGATGCGGGATTCCGCGGCCTGAAGATTTTCCGCGCTGATGTCTATGCCGCGCACGGCGTGTTCCAGCCTGTTCTGGTACGCGCCCAGGTCGGCCCGCTGCTTGTTAATGCGTTTGAGCGCCGAATCAACGATTCCTATAGACATATTTGCCGTGTCGGGGGTCGAAATTGACAGAATCTCGCCGCTGCCGACATTGCGGATGCCTACGGCTTCCGCTGTCATGGTGCCGATGTATACCCTTTCCCGCTGGTCCATATTTGCGCCGATATGGAAATACATGGAAGCGGTAATGACGTTTTCCTGCCCTTCCTGGGCAAAACGGCCTGTGAGCAGGTTCATTCCGTTGAACTGGGCGTGGGACGCGATGCGGTCAACCTCATCAACAAGCTGAGACACTTCTACCTGTATCTGCATCCGGTCTTCCGGGGTGTAGATACCGTTCGCGGACTGTACGGCCAGTTCGCGGAGGCGGTGCAGGATGTCCTGGGTTTCCTGCAGATACCCTTCCGTTGTCTGAATGAGGGAAATACCGTTTGAAGCGTTGGTGGACGCCTGCCGCAGGCCGCGTACCTGCGACCTCATTTTTTCCGATACCGCGAGCCCCGAAGCGTCGTCGCCGGCGCGGTTGATGCGCAGGCCGGACGAGAGCTTTTCGATGTTTTTGGTCAGAGTGCGGTCGTTGACCCCATTCTCACGCTGAGCGAACATGGCGCTCATGTTGTGATTGATAATCATGGATTCCTCCCTGAAATGACTTTCCCCGGTCATCCTGACCAGGGTACAAAAACGGGACGGCGTTTTTGCCGGCCGATTTTGATTTTTTTTAATAGACTTGTTCGGAAACCTGGCCGGGTTCCTCTCAAGTCTCACAATTTCGCGCTAAAAGACCGCGAAATTGATAGGAAATTGTTCGGAAATTAAAGTTTCTGAACAATTCTACTTATGCCGGGCTTTAAAAAGCCGATATAAGTAATGATGAGGGAAGAAGAATTTTCTCCGCATGCTCCGAAAAAATCCTTTTCCCCTGTTCAATTTATCGGCCGGGGGGACATTAACTTTAATTTTTTTCTCAAAACTTTGTATTCTGTGACCGGCTCATTTTGCCGGTTTTTTTGGCGGGGGCGCCGGGGCTTTCGCTTTCTCCGGCGGGGGCGCCGGATTTTTAGCCTTCTCCGCCGGAGGCGCCGGATTTTTTGTTTTCTCCGCCGGGGGCGCCGGTTCTTTAGGCTTCTCCGCCGGGGGAGGCTGCCGGGGCTGCCCGGCTTCCGCGGCGGGTTCTTCAGGGGGAGGGGGCAGGGAATTCTCCACCACGGGTTTTGGCGCCGGAGTTTGCTGCGCCGCGGAGGAAAAACTTTTGTGTTTTGAGATTTGCCGCAGATAATCATTGATAACGATTTTGTAACGGATGGGAACCGCCTCGTCCTTGAACTGAACGGCAAACGCCGAAATATCCTTGCGGCCTTCCACGGGTTCAAAACGCAGGATTGTCCCCGGTATTTGAAGGGACTCCCCCTCTTCCATCTCCAGATGTAAGCTCGCATCCTTGTTTACCAGAAATTTTGCCACGCCCGCAATGATGATTTTGGCGCCGGAAAAGGATAAGTCGCGGATGATTCCCTTGCGGGGAACCCCCTGAATAAGAAGCGTTGTTTCCTTGACCTTCAGACCCATCTTCGTCATGACTTCAGATGTGAGGATGATGCGCTCTTCCTTTCTTTTTTTTGAGTTGATATTCACTTCCAGAAGCTCGCCCAGGACGGCGATAAAATCGTCCGCGGGCCTCTGGGTAAAGGTAAGGGCGATGATGTTCAGGTCAGGATTGGCCGCGCCGTAGGGAGTGAAACCGCTGACCCGCGTGTTTATATAAAAAGATACGGGATCGGTTTTCTCCGCCTGAAAGCTGAGGTGCAGGGATACCATGTTATTCGCCTTCTGGGCTATCTCCCTGATCGCCAGCTTCGCGTTGGCGATTATCTTTGCGGATACCATGGAACTTGAGTAAATGATGCAGGGCCACTGATAACCGAGACATTTCAGAAAAACCTGTTTGGTAACAAGCCGGGTCGCCTTTACAACCTCTTTCGTGAAGGTAACATCGAGGGATGAGTATTCATCATAATAGCGTGTCAACTGCTGGCTTAAAAGTATAGACATTTCAAGTTAAAATAGTATGATGTGATAGTCAAAAAGTCAAGCAACGCGGCAACGCGTTATTACTTTTTCGGTGTAAAGCGCTGCGGGGCAAGGGGTTGGTCACAAGCGTTCGGTTTTAAGGAGGAGAGATATGTCTGTTTTTATTATGTGTAATCCGCTGGTGGATATTGTTATTCAGGCGCCTGCCGGAATGGTCAAAGATCTTGAGGCTGTTCCCGGCAGTATGAATCTGGTGTCGCATGACATTATCGATAAAATTTTTGCGAAAAGGATGTCCGCTGTGCGTATTCCCGGCGGTTCGGGCGCCAATACGGCCAGAGGGCTGGCCTGGCTCAACGGTTCCGGCGGCCCTATAGCGCAGCCCGCGTATCTGGGCTCTGTCGGCGCAGATGAGGAGGGCCGGAATTTTGATAATCTTCTTGCCGGCGCGGGGGTACGCTCGTTTCTTGCCGTAAAAAAAGAACAGCCAACCGGGGTTTCTGTCATTCTTGTAACTCCCGACCATGAACGGACAATGTTTACATTTCTTGGCGCCTGCCGTCTTCTGGATATCTCGGATGTGCCTCTGGAGGCGGTGCGGGCGGCCTCGTATGTCTATTTGACAGGATACAACTGGGATACGCCGAATCAGGAGGAGGCGGCCAAAACCGCCGCGGAGACGGCCAAAAAAGCGGGAAAAAAAGTCTGCTTCGATGTGGCCGATCCTTTTGTGGCCCTGCGCTACGGCGAATCTTTCAGGGAGTGGTGTCCCGGCAAAGTTGATATTCTGTTCGCGAATCAGGATGAGCTGGCGGCTCTGACAGGGGTAAAGGGTCCGCAGGAGGCCATACTGAAGGCCGCGGAGGGCCTGGCCCCTCTTTTGGTGATGAAAACAGGCAAGGACGGCTGCAGCATTGCCCGGGAAGGCGGCGTTATCAGGGTTCCCGGCGAAAGGGTCAAGGCCGTGGATACCACCGCCGCGGGAGATTCATTTGCCGCGGGGTTTTTATTCGGGCTTCTTTTGGGAAAAGACATAGAGCTTTGCGGAAAAATCGCCAACCGCACGGCCTCGCAAATGGTTACCGTAGAGGGCTGCGATTACAGCCGCCTTGACCGCGAAAAAATTCTGGAATTGCTTGAAATACAGTAAGAACTCATATTTCCCCGTCCTCCGGCGCTTCATCCTGCGGCACGGCGCCGGCAAGCTGGCGGATGAGGCGTTCGGCAATAAGGGCTACCTCCTCGGCGACAGCCGGCGGCTGGGATGGGTTTTCCTTCAGTTTGAACAGTTCGTCCGCCACAATAATACCCGCGAGGATGGCCGCCTTGAGGGAATCCGCCGAAGGGGCTGTGCGGCATACCTCCAGGGTTTTTTCCCGGTAGTAATCAATTATTTTGTACAAATATTCCGGCGCCTCGTCAGAATGAATGAGGAAGGATGAGCCGAGAATATCTATTTTTATTTCAGGTCTGTTCGGCAGGATGCTTCCTCCCGATTAAAAGATTTCCAGTTCGTCTTTGACTTCCCCGGCAGACGGCGGATCATCGGTATCGGTTTCGATGACTGTTTTGACAGGGGCTTTCTCTACCTCGTCAATCTCCCGCGGAACAGGGGCCGCCGCAGGAGGAGCAACCGCCGCGGGAGGCTTAACAATGGCGTCTTCCAGTGTGTCAAGATGCAGAAGGGCGTTTTTTATGCCTTCCTCAATGGCGTTTTGGTCTTCCTTGTATTCGTTAATCAAAATCTCAAGTTCATCAATGCGTTTACGATATTTAGCGAGATTTTTCTGCAGAAGGGTGTTTTCTGCCTTTAATTCTCCGATATAGGCGACCGCCCGCCCGACTTTTGCCTCAAGGGTCCTTATTTGATCCAGACTGACCATATTAAGCGCCCAAAGCCTGGCGGGATTTTTCTACAAGGACCTTAAAAGCCGCCGCATCTTCTATGGCCATATTGGACAGGGCCTTGCGGTTCAGTTGAATGTTCGCGCGCAGAAGGCCGTTGATAAAACGGGAGTAGGACAGGCCCTCGGCGCGGCAGGCCGCTGAAATGCGGGCTATCCACAGGGCGCGGAAATCCCGTTTTTTGTTGCGCCTGTCGCGGTACGCATACCGCAGAGATTTCATAACCTGGTCTTTTGCGGTGCGCATAAGTTTGCTCCGCTTGCCCCAGTATCCTTTTGCGCGCTCAAGTATCTTTTTTCTTCGGTCTTTTCGCCGTGTTCCGTCTACTGCTCTTGGCATTTGTATGCTCCTTGCTTTTTGAACTTGCTTATCTGCCCGTCAACCGTAGGGCAGAAGTCTTTTGACCCGGGCCTCTTCAGACTTGTGCAGAATTCCGCCGTGGCGGAGATTGCGTTTTCTTTTTGCGGATTTTTTTGTAAGGATGTGCCGCAATCCCTGTTTTTTGTATTTAACTTTTCCGCCGCCGGTTAGGGAATACCTTTTTGCGGCCGCTCTGCGGGTTTTCATCTTGGGCATAAATTTGACCTCTCACTTTCAATACTATTTTTTCCCTTTCGGGCCTACTACCATTGACATGAACCGGCCTTCCATGGCGGGTTCCTTCTCCAGAACAAAGGAATCGTCCAGCAGGGCCAGAACTTTTTCAAGAACAACTTTACCGCGTTCCGTATGAGCCAGTTCGCGTCCGCGGAAGCGGATAGTCACCTTTACCTTATTGCCTTCGTCAAGAAACTCCTTAACGTGCTTGCTTTTGAACTGAAGGTCGTGCTCTTCAATCTTTGGCTGCATCCGGATTTCCTTCATTTTGATTAGCTTTTGCTTTTTCTTGGATTCCCGGTTTTTTTTCTCCAGTTCAAACCTGTATTTTCCGTAATCAAGAATCTTGCATACAGGAGGAACCGCCTGGGGCGCTATCTCGACAAGGTCCAGCCCCGCCTCCTGCCCCATTGCCAGCGCTTCCGCAATGGCAACGACTCCCATTTGCTTTCCCTCCGCGTCAATCAGGCGCACCTCACGGACCCGGATCTGATCATTGATCCTTAACTCTTTTGAAGACAATCGACCTCCTTAAAATAAACGCAGAACGAACTATAACACTTTTTCGTAAAAGCGTCAAGGGGTGTATTGGGGTTAGAATTTACGATGAGGCATTACGGGGGCAAGAGCGGGGGCAGGTTCCGTGCGGGCAGCCGCCGCAGCGGGAGGCTTTGCCGCATGTTTGGCCCCGGCAGGCTGCCCCTGGGGCCGCTTCGCGGATGCTTTCGACTGTGATGTCAAAGAAAAGTTTTTGTCCGGCAAGGGGATGGTTGCCGTCAACGGTAATGGTATCGCCCTGTACGGCCACAACGTGAAAAACGCGGTATTTTCCGTCTCCGGTTTGTCCGCCGAACTGCATACCGGCGGAGATTTCTTCTTCTGTGTCGAATTTCTCTCTTTTTATTTTCAGGATAAGGCTTTCGTCATACAGACCGCAGGCGTCCGCGGGTTCGATGGCGGCGGAGAATGAATCGCCCGCGTGTTTGCCTTCAAGTTCCCTTTCCAGGCCGGAAATCATGCCGCCCGCCCCGTGCAGGTACTCAAAAGGCTGTCCTTTTTCCGATTGGTCTATGATTTCGCCTCCGGCGGATTTTAGAACATACTTGATCGCGACGAGTTTATTTTTTTCTATGAGCATGTGTTTACTATAGCACGGCAGTTCGAACAAGGGGTAGGGAGCTTTACTCCGGGCCAGGGCAACAGCGCTTACCTTCACTATAAAGAATTGAGTTGCGCAAAGTGCAAAAAGACCGTGGGGCGCCAGGGATTGCAGCATAAATCCCGCAGGGCCGCCATGGGGCGGACCGAGGAATTGGAGCGGAAAGCCCGGTTTTTTTACCGGCGGGACGCCGGTAAAAAAAGGCGCCATATATCCTGGTTCATTGTTTTGTGTTTGACTTATCCGCAACCGCATGATATGCTCGTGGAATCAAGTAAGAAATTTAGGGACTGTAAGCATGGAAAATGAAGCAAAAACCATCCTGGTTGTAGATGATTCGCGGGTTATGCGGAATATTGTTAAAAACACTTTTTCCTATAAGAATATCCCCTGCGAGTTTCTTGAAGCCGGTAACGGGCGGGACGCCCTGCAGATATTGCAAACAAAGAAAATCCATTTGATACTGCTGGACTGGAATATGCCCGAGTTGTCCGGGCTGGACTTTCTCAAAAAGGTGCGGACTGCGGAGGATTATAAAAACCTGCCTATAATCATGGTAACCAGCGAGGCCGCCAAATATAATGTAATCGAGGCTTTGAAAAGCGGCGCTACCGACTACATCATTAAACCTGTGAACGAAAAAATTTTTAAAGAAAAATTGGCAAAGATAATCTTGTAAGAGGGAAAGTATGGAGCAATACATTCAGCCGTTTATTGATGTGAGTGTGGATGTTTTTAAGGAATTTTTAGGATGCGCCATTACCGCTGAACGGCCTTATCTTGAAGAGAAGAACGCAGTCAATGCGTGGGATATTTCCGCCATAATCGGTCTTACCGGCGAAGCCCGGGGCGCGGTGGTTATATCCATGAAGACGAACCTGGCGGCAAAACTCACGGACATACTTACCGGAACGAACCATACCGGGCTTGATGATGAGGTGGTAGACGCCATAGGGGAAATTGTCAACATCATAGCCGGCAATGTCAAACGGTGGCTGGAAGAAGCCTTCCGGCTGGTTATTTCCCTGCCCACCATTGTCCAGGGCCCGGAGCATTCCATTAAATGGCCTCACGATCAGGCGCGGATTGTTTGTATTCCTTTCAGAATCTTTGAAAACCAGGTTTTTAACCTTTCCGTGGCTATAGAAGCGGTAAAAGGGGGGGTATAAATTGAACAAACTGTGGGAAAGGAAAGAGTATTTTGTCCTGGGCCTTATTATCGTTTTATTTGCGGTTGTGAGCTTTCTTTCGTTCAGTTCTTTACGGCTGCTGCAGGGTAACGCACGGGTTGTTAATTATGTCGGCATCATCCGGGGCGCGACGCAGAAACTCATTAAAGAAGAACTTATGGGGGTCGCCGATGATCCGCTTATCGCCCGGCTGGATTTAATTGTGGGGGAGCTTCTCACCGGCGAAGGCGGCAACGCTCTTATCGTGCTGCAGGATGAGGAATATCTGAATAATCTGAATGCGGTCCGACAGCACTGGGAACGGCTTAAGGAGGAAATCTTTCAGGTACGGGAAGGCTGGAACCCGCAAATTCTGTTTGATTCAAGTGAGGAATATTACGAACTGGTAAACGCCACGGTATTCTCGGCGGAGGCTTTTTCCGAAAAACAGGTCGGCCTCTCTACAACCACCCTCATCGCCGCGACGGCCGTCTCCCTTCTGTTTATTATTATCAGCGTGATTTACTTTCTGCGGCTGATGATAATTATCAACAGGCAGAAACAGCTTGCCGAAGCCACATCGGAAGCTTTGAAAACCGAGCGTGATGAGATTACCGCCATGAAGGACAACTTGAAGGTCGGCCTTTTCCTTATGAACCGAGACTATATCATTCAGCCCTCCTATTCGAAGGCGCTGGAGAATGTGCTGTCGATGAGCGAATTACAGGGAAAGAGTTTCATTTCCATTTTGTCCGCTTCGATTAAGGCGAAGGAACAGGAAACTCTTAAAGATTATTTTACAATGATATTTGAACGTTCCTTTGATCAGAAAATGCTGGAAGACATAAACCCCTTGCAGGAATTATCCTATTTGCACCCCGAAACCGGCGAGGAGAAAATCCTGAGGTGCAGCTTCGCTCCCGTGGAACGGGAACGGGCAGAGGTGTTTATCCTCGCGACTCTTCAGGATATTACCGTGGAAAAGGAACTGGAACGGCAGCTTGCGGAAGAAGAGGATAAACGCCAGGAGGAAATGCGTTCAATCTTTGAGATTATTCAGTTGGAACCTCAGGTATTCGATGATTTTATCGAAGATACCGAATATGAGTTTGACAGGATCAATAAAATCCTCAAGGACAAGAACGTATCGGCCCAAAACGCGATGATCGACATCTATCAATCTGTCCACGCGATAAAATCAAACGCGATTATTCTGGGGCTGGAGAGCTACAGCACAAAACTCCAGGAGCTTGAATCAACCATAAGCGGACTGCGGGAGCAGAAGGAGATTCCTTTCGAAGCGGTACTGCATGTTACGCTGGAACTGGAGCAAATCATGAGGGAGAGGGATAAATTCCAGACAACGATTAATAAGATAGCTTCATTCAGGCATAAAGAGTTCGGAAGACAGGATGAATATGTGCTTGTCCAGTCTCTGAACCGGGCAAGCGAAAAGGCCTGTGAGGCTTTGGGAAAGAAAGTCCGGCTTGCCGCCCAGGATATTGACCACGAGGCCA
>JAISQU010000215.1 GCA_031274005.1 Spirochaetales bacterium | reverse complement strand
CCTCTATGACGCGCAGGCCGGAGGCGTACGCCGGGAAAACGACATACTCATCACCGAAACCGGCAGCGAAACGCTTACCCGCTCGAAGATACTGTATTTGGAAGCGCCGCCGGCGGCAGGCTGATACAGCGGGCCGGGGGGGCTCCGCGCGCTGTACGCCCGCGTAAGATCGTCTTCTATGAGCCTGTTGCGCTTAAGGCCAGGCCATTGCCGCAATGGCTTGATAGGTTCAAGAACCGTCTCCGGTTCACAGTCCGACAGGCTACTGGGGTTCAAAAATAGTGAGACCCCCAGAGAAATCCCAACCGGGTTTCCGAATAAGGAGAGTGTAACGGCAAGCCGCGAAAGCGGCTTGCCGTTTTAGCTCGTCCGCGGTTAAATCAAAAACGCGCCTAAAAAACGAGCTTTTACCGGAAAGAAGCGCCTCATTTAGAAATGTAACGTAATTCCTGTCTGTGGGGTGTCGGGTGCGCCAATTTTTTCCGTGCAAAATCATTGGAAGCCCTGGGCCGCGCCAGGGAGTGCAGCGTAAATCCTTTTGGCACAGCCAAAAGATTGAAGCGGAAAGCCCGGTTTTTTGCGAAGCAAAAAAGGCGCACGGAAAAAATTGGTGCACCCCCCTGCGGCGCAGGGCCTTGCATCTTTTTTCCGGGTATGATAGAGTTTACCTCCCGTTATAGAAGATTTTAAGGAAAAGGGCTTAATGATGAAAACGTTATACGCTAAACTAAAGGACATCAGCCGTAAGTGGTACATTATCGACGCGAACGGCAAGACTCTGGGCAAGGTGGCCGTCAAGGTGGCTTCGATTTTGCGAGGCAAACACAAGCCGATTTATGTTCCCCATCAGGAGATCGGCGATTATGTCGTTATTGTCAACGCGGACAAAATTGTCGTTACCGGCAGCAAGCGCACAAGCAAGATGTATTACAATTACTCAGGCCATCCGGGCGGAATGAAGGCCGCGACTTTCGAGAAAATGATAGAGCGCAAGCCTACGTATCCCCTTGAGGCGGCCATCCGCGGGATGCTGCCCAAAAACAGGCTCGGCAGGAAGCTCTTCGGCAACGCGAAAGTGTATGCGGGAGACTCTCACCCCCACAGCGCCCAGCAGCCTGAAATACTGGAAATTTAAGGAGAACTCATGAGTGTCGCGACACTAAAAAACGGAACCGGACGGCGGAAGACGGCTGTTGCCCGTGTGTTTATTACTCCCGGCAGCGGAAAGATCACCATCAACGGCAAAGACCTCCCCGCATATTTCGTCAACAAAGAACATGTGTACGTGGTCATGCAGCCTCTGGCTGTTACCGCAAATGAAACTGCTTTCGATATCAAGATCAAGGTAGCCGGAGGCGGCCTTACCGGTCAGGCGGGAGCAATCCGCCACGGCATTGCCCGCGCCCTTCTTCTCCATGACGAGGCAAACTTGTCTTCGCTGCGGGCCAACGGGTTTTTGACACGGGATTCCCGCATGGTCGAAAGAAAAAAATACGGCCAGCGCAAAGCCCGCCGGCGCTTCCAGTTCTCGAAACGCTAAGCGGGAACGGAAAAACTCAAAGTACGCCCCGGGGGAGTCCGCTCCGCACGGGGCTTTTTTATTCGCAGGCGTTGGTTTTGGGAGTTTATGCCGAAGAACAGTTATTCTACGTGTTACGACAGGGCGGCCGGCCTTCTGTCCGCGGCGGAACACTGTACGCGCGGCCTTGAGCGGAAACTTCTGGCGCGGGGCTATGAAGAAAAAGAAGTGGCCGAAACCCTGCAAAGGCTTACCGCCGAGAATCTTCTCAATGACGAACGGTTTGCCGGCCTGTGGATAGAGTTCCGCCAAAAACGCAGGAACGAGGGGGGCCGCCGCCTTACCGAAGGTCTTTTGCGGCGGGGCGTACGCAGGGATATTGCCGAGGCCGCGGTGCGGCGGGCCGCGCAGACCGATGAATACCTGCAAGCCCTGAGGCGGGCGCGTGAGAAACTCCTTGCCGGGGGCTGCTCGGACGAACAGGCCCTTGTATCCCTTCTTCTGCGTAAGGGTTTCTCGCGAAGCGAAATCAAAAAATGCGAAGAAGACGACTGATTTCTGTAAAACCATGCGCGGGCGCTCTGCTCACTATGAACCATCTCATTGCAGGAGAGACTCATCCCCAGAGGGAGACCCGCGGCCCGCGGGGATGAGCGCGGACCTACTCCACTTTGAATTGGGAGACTTCCTGGATGAGAATCCCTATGTTTTCTTTGTTATCGCCGCTTATGGCGCTGGCCCGGTCCACCGCGGCGTTTATCTGCTCCGCGCCGCTGGCCATCTCGTTTATCCCGTTGACAATCTCCTGATTCACTTTTTCAAGATTGCCGCTTTCTTTGATAACCTCCCGGCTCCCGGTAAGTATTTCGAGAGAGCCGGCTTTTACCTGGCGGGTTATTTCCTGTAGACGCCCTATGGCTTCCAGTATCTGCCGGCTGCCGCTGCCCTGTTCTTCCATAGCGTTCCTGATGTGCTCTTCCTGCTGGAAGACCATTTGTACCCCTGAGTCGATAGCTTCAAACTTGTTTAATACTTCGCCGGTAGACCTCGATATTTTGTCGATAGAGTCTTTTATCTTTTCGAGCACTGTGCTGATGGTCTTGGACTGATTCGTGGAAGATACCGCGAGCTTCCGTATCTCGGAAGCCACTACCGCAAAGCCCTTTCCCGCTTCCCCCGCGTGAGCCGCTTCGATGGCCGCGTTCATAGACAGGAGATTCGTTTGGCTCGCGATGTTTTCCATCACCGCGTTGATTTCAAGAAGCCCTTCGGATTCCCTGGCAATTCCCTGAATATCCAGCGCGACATTCTGAAGGCTCCCGCGCCCGACTCCTGAGGCCTCCGTCAGCTCTTTCACCTTATCCACGTTCTTCATCAGCGTCTGAGTAACCGAATCAATATTGGCAAGCATCTTCTCGATTGACGCGGAAGACTCGGCGACGCTTTCATTCTGGCGGTCGATATGCGTGTTGAGTTGGTCGATATTGGCGGTAATCTGTCCCATAGCGGCGTTCGTTTCGCTTATGCCCGCGGACTGG
>JAISQU010000148.1 GCA_031274005.1 Spirochaetales bacterium | reverse complement strand
ACCTGGATATAACAAGGTAAAACCCGGGCTTCCAGCAAAAACTTCTTCGACTTTTTCGACTTCGCGGTTAGAAATTCCTGAAATATGTAATCAATCATCGAGTTATGGGTCAAGAATAGAGCAGAGCTCCGGGGTACAATTGATTGCCGGCCCCTGAAAGGGGCTGATGAACCATGCCTTTCCCAATCAATGCCGTACCCGTGAAAGAATATCGGGGTTCTCGGCAACATAATTCAGCACATCGGCCATAATACCGGTATAACCATTCCCAAGGGCTTTGTATTTTTCCAGGGCATCCGGCTCCACACGCAGGGCGACCATCGGTTTTACTTTTCTTTGACGCCGCGCCCGCGCCAGAGCCGCGAATTCCGCCAGGGCTTCGGGTGTGGATTCCGGGCAGTCTTCGGTGTAGACTATAGGCCGTTTGGCGGCTTCCCGTATTTCTTTTATTTGGGCTTTAGTCGGCTTTTGACCAACCTTTACCGTCGATTTGATAATTGCCATGATAACTTCTCCTTTCCGCGTTGTTTGCTATGCGGGCCGATATTAACCGGGGGTTTTCTCCCCGCTCCGTGTAAACAACGAATAAAACCTTGTCCACCATGCCCAGGGTTTGCCATCGTTCTTCCCCGGATGTGTTTCCCTTACTCCGGTCTATGCGCTCTATTCGGTTCGGGTCTGAAAACACCAGCCGCGCCGCCTCAAAACTAAGGCCGTGGATTTGCCTGTTTATCGCGGCTTTTTCGGTGTCCCAGCTTACATTCCGGATATCCATATTATAACTGTAATACTTTTTGTATTTAATATCAAGCGGATGCAATGAAAAAACCTTCTTGAGTAAAAAGGCAGATAATGTTATTTTAATAGATAGTGAGCTTTAATTTAGGAGATTCATAGGAGGAAAATATGGCAGGACAGTTTTCAGGAAAAACAGCCCTTGTTACCGGCGCGGGTTCGGGCATAGGCAAGGGCGTGGCGCTGCGGCTTGCCCGCGAAGGCGCGAATGTCGCGGTTGCGGACATTAACCAGGAAGGAATTGACGCTGTTGCCAAAGAAATCGCGGGTTTGGGAGTCAAATCGCTGGCGATTAAGCTGGATATTTCAAAAGTCGAAGAAATCAGATCCGTTGTGGGGAAAGTTGTCGGTGAATTCGGCGGAATCAACATTTTTGTCAACACCGCGGGAATTGTACAAAGCAAAAAACTTGTGGATGTAACAGAGGCCGAATGGGACCGCCTCATCGACATAAACCAGAAAGGAACCGCCTTTGCCGACCAGATTGTGGGCGCGCAGATGATTGCGCAGATTCCCGAAAGTGAAAAAGAGCGCATAAAAGCCGCCGGCTACGCGGATAAATCCTGGGGGAAAATCGTAAATTTCGCGTCCGTATCAGGCCGCCGCGGGCGTGAATACCAGCTTTGTTATTCGGCAAGCAAATTCGCCGTTATCAGCATAACCCAAAGCGCGGCGCTGGCCTTCGCTCCCTGGAATATCAACGTAAACGGCATTGCCCCCAGCGTCGTGGAAACTCCCATGTGGGCTGAAAACAACAAAGAAAAAGAAAAGGCCTTTGGCATTGACGCCAAAAAAGCCAGCGATGAGTTTATCGCGCGTATACCCTTAAAGCGCCCCGGCACGGTAGAGGATATGGCGGGGGCTGTGGCCTTTTTGTGTTCCAAAGACGCGGATTACATAACGGGGCAAACCCTGAATGTATGCGGCGGCTTTGAAATGGATTAATGCAAAATGGGACGTTACCGGTACCCTCTTGCCATTCAAACCCTGCTTCCTGATGCCTATCGCGGCGATTCGGCGTTTATCGCGAATATGAAAACGCTGCAAAAGCTGGGTTTTGACGGTGTGGAACTAAACATCAAAGACCCCCAGGCGCTTAATCCGCAGGATTTGAAACAGTTTTTAGGCGATTTCGGGCTTGGCCTTTTTGTTTTCGCGACAGGTTTTACAGCCAAAACCCATAATCTGTCGCTTGCGGCTGCCGATGAGGCCCGGCGGAAGGAATCTGTCCGCCGGGCGAAGGAATTTCTGGCTTTCGCCGCCGAATTCGGGGCGGGAGCGGTCGCGGGCTTTCTGAAAGGCGCGATGGGGGAGAACTCCGCGCAAAACCTTGCCTGCCTGAAGGCTTCGGCGGCTGAAATAGCGCCGGAGGCTCTGCGCCTGAAAACCCCGTTTATCGTGGAGGCTATTAATCGCTTTGAATCGCCTCTGGGAAACAGCCTGGACGAGGTTTGGGATATTATCAAAGATGTAAAAAATCCCTATGTTCATATTCTGCCCGACACCTGGCACATGAATATAGAAGAGTCAAATATGGAAGCCGCAATGATCCGCCACCGCGATCATTTTATAGGTTTTCACTTATCCGACAATAACCGTTTTCTGCCGGGTTTTGGCGCTCTTGATTTCAAGAAAATCATCGGCGTGCTTGACGCGCTGGAATACAAAGGCAAGGTTGCTCTGGAAGCGAACCTGAAAGGCTCGTTCATTGATGATGTAACTAAAAGTATGGAATACCTTGCCCCGCTTCTTGCGAAGACAGAAGAGTTGGTTCCAAAATGAAAACCGTAATCATTCGTGCGCATTTTTTGCGGCAAAGCCGCAAAAAAACGGGCTTTCCGCTGCAATCTTTTGGCTGCGCCAAAAGGATTTCCGCTTCAATCCCTTGCGCCCCACGGGCTTTTTGCAATTTTGAAACCAGCTCAGAAGGTATAAAATAAGGAGAAAGAATTATGGAGAAGGAACTGAACGGACACAGCGCCATTGTTACAGGAGGCGCTCAGGGAATAGGTAAGGCCATCGCCGCGGAGCTTGCTTCGCGCGGGGCGAACATCGCCATCTGCGACGTTAACGAAAAGGCTCTTCAGGAAACAGCCGGAGAAATCGGCTCAAAAACCGGAGCGAAGGTTTTTGTCAAAGTTGTGGATATTTCAAAAAAAGCCCTGGTCGACGCATTTGT
>JAISQU010000141.1 GCA_031274005.1 Spirochaetales bacterium | reverse complement strand
GGCTGTGCCAAAAGGATTTACGCTGCAATCCCTGGCGCGGCCCAAGGGCTTCCGGTGATTTTGCACGGAAAAAATTGGTGCACCCCGGGGTACCGGAAGAGAAATTTACCCGGCGAGGGCGCAGAGAATAGGAAATTATTCAGACACTAAAGTTTCCGAACAACTCTATTACGTATTATTGCAGACATTTAAAAAACCCGGTATCATTCTCCCCGGACACAAGCATGAAAAAACTCCCCTCTCCTCCCAAAAAAAACGCAAACGGCGGCTTCATTACTATAGAAGGCGCGGCCCAGAACAACCTGAAAAACCTCAGGGTAAAAATCCCCCTGGGAAAACTCACCGTTGTAACCGGCGTCTCCGGCTCAGGCAAATCATCCCTCGCCTTTGACACAATCTACGCCGGAGGCCAGCGCCGCTACGTAGAAACCTTCTCCGCCTACACCCGCCAGTTCCTCGACAGAATGGACAAACCCCACGTGGGCCGCATCGCCGGCATCCCCCCCGCGGTAGCCATAGACGCGGTCAACCCCGTACGCACATCCCGCTCAACAGTCGGAACCATGACCGAAATCTCCGACTACCTCAAAATACTCTTCTCGCGGGCCGCGCGGCTGTACTGCTCATCCTGCGGCAAACCCGTTGAAAAAGACACCCCCGAATCAGTCATAGCCGCGCTGCGCGAAGAAATCGCCGAACCCGGCGCGGCCCTCATCATTACCTTCACCGTCGCCGTCACCCCAAAAACCACAGCCGCCGCCCTCAAAGAAATTCTCGCCACACAGGGCTACACAAAATACCACGCGGAAAACCACAAAGAACTCGAAGTCATACAGGACAAACTCGTCTTTAACTCAGGCAGCCCCGAAGACGCCTCCCGCCTCGCCGAAGACCTTGAGGCCGCCTTCCGCTTCGGAAAAGGCAGCCTCAAAGTACACATACTGGACAAAAACCGCGCGGCCGCGGCGAAAACCCTCAGATTCTCTTCCGGCCTGCACTGCGCCGACTGCGACATACACTACAAAGAACCCACAGCCGGAACATTTTCCTTCAACTCGCCCGTCGGCGCGTGCCCGAAATGCCGCGGCTTCGGCAGAGTCATAGACTTCGACGCCGGCCTCGTCATCCCCGACCAGAACCTCACCCTGGCCGAAGGCGCCGTCAAACCCTGGCGGACCCCGTCCTTCGCCGAATGTCAGGAAGACCTTGAAAAATACGCCCGCCGCCGCGGCGTTCCCCTTGAAGTCCCCTGGAAAAACCTCGGCGCCCGCCACAAAACCTGGGTCATAGAAGGCGAAGGCTCCTGGGACGACGGCAAATGGTACGGCATACGGCGCTTCTTCGACTGGCTCGAAACAAAAAGCTACAAAATGCACATCCGCGTCCTGCTCTCAAAATACCGCGCCTACAGACTCTGCCCCGAATGCGGCGGCTCGCGCCTCAAACCCGAAGCCCTCCTGTGGCGCCTCGGCATTCCAAAAAACGGCCGCGAAGCCGGCCCCTCCGCACTCTCCATCAAAGAACTATCCGAACTGCCCATCAGCGGCTGCCTTGCGTTCTTCTCCCGCCTCCGGCTCCCGCGCGAAGAACTCCAGACAACCCAAACAGTCCTCCAGGGCATCATCTCGCGCCTTCAGTATCTCGTCGATGTCGGCCTCTCCTACCTCACCCTCGACAGACAATCCCGCACACTCTCCGGCGGCGAAGTCCAGCGCATCAACCTCACCACAGCCCTCGGCGTATCCCTGGTCAACACCCTCTTCGTCCTTGACGAACCATCCATAGGCCTGCACTCGCGCGACATCCGCCGCCTCATCACCATCCTCCACCGCCTCCGCGACGCAGGCAACACCCTCCTCGTCGTCGAACACGACCCCGAACTCATACGCGCCGCCGACCACTTCATCGACATGGGCCCCGGCCCCGGCGAAAAAGGCGGTAGAATCATCTTCGCAGGCGGCATACGCGAACTGCTCGCCTCCAAAAAATCCCTCACCGCGCGATTCCTGCGGGGAGATATACATGCGGGGGAAGCCTCCCCCACGCTCCAGCCTCCTCGCTTCGCTGCGGGGGCTTCCGCTTCCCCCTCTGCGGGGCCGGAATACGCCGGACAATCCGCCGCGGACGCAAAACAGCGGCCCGCGGAAACGCCGCCCCGCAACGCCCCGGCGTCCCAAAACCCAAAGCTCACAATCCACGGCGCCGCCGAAAACAACCTCAAACACATAGACTTTACCCTGCCCCTGGGCCGCTTCGTCTGCCTTACCGGCGTCTCCGGCTCCGGCAAATCAACCCTTGTGGAAGACGTACTGTACCGGGCGCTGCGGCGGCTCAAAGGCCAGGCCGCGGAAACCCCGGGCGCGCACACAAAAATCACGGGCCACGAACTCATACACGACATCATCATGATAGACCAGAGCCCCCTCGGCCGCACCGCCCGCTCCAACCCCGCAAGCTACGCCGGCGCCATGAACGGCATACGCAAAGCCTTTGCCGGTTCCGAAGAAGCCCTCGCGCGGGGCTACACAGCCGGCGACTTCAGTTTTAATTCCGGCAGCGGCAGATGCCCAACCTGCGGCGGCAGCGGCTTTGAACACATAGAAATGCAATTTTTAAGCGACGTATACCTGCGCTGCCCCGACTGCGACGGCAAACGCTACCGCCCCGAAATCCTTGAAGTCCGCATAAAGGCGGCGGGCGGCCGGCCTGAATTACCGGACGCATCCATCGCCGATGTTCTTGATATGACGGTCTCCCAGGCCTGCGATTTTTTCCGCGACAAACCGGACATCATAGCGGCCTTGGGCATTTTAAACGATGTCGGCCTGGGCTACCTGAAACTCGGCCAGTCCGTCCCCACGCTTTCCGGGGGAGAGGCGCAAAGGCTCAAACTCGCCTCTTACCTGGCCGCGGCCGGCGACAGACGTCCCGAAAACTCCGCCGCAGGGAACCTCTTCCTTCTTGACGAACCCACAACCGGCCTCCACTTCGCCGATATAGCCGTTCTTCTCAAAGTATTCCGCCGGCTCGTACGCGCGGGCCATTCCCTTCTGGTCATAGAACACAATCTCGATGTTATAGCCGCCGCCGACTGGATCATCGATCTGGGGCCCGAAGGCGGCGAAGAAGGCGGCCGCGTCATCGCGGAGGGAACCCCTCCGCAGCTTATGCAGGACTCCCCCGGCCACACGGCGGAAGCCCTGCGCCGCTACAGCGCCCCACTCTCCGCCGCAGAAGAAGAACCGGCCCTGCGCATAGCCCCGCCGGCCGCCATCACGCTTCGCGGCGCGCGTGAGCACAACCTTAAAAACATCAACCTGGAAATCCCCCGGAACACCTTCACCGTCATTACAGGGGTCTCCGGCTCGGGCAAAAGCACAATCGCCTTTGATATACTTTTCGCGGAAGGCCAAAGGCGTTACCTTGAGTCCCTCAACGCCTACGCCCGCCAGTTCGTTCAGCCCGCGGCCCGGCCCGACATAGACGAGGCGGCGGGCATACCCCCCACCGTCGCCATAGAACAGCGCACAAGCCGGGGCGGGAGAAAAAGCACCGTAGCCACAGTAACGGAAATCTATCACTTTCTGCGGCTGCTCTACGTTAAACTTGGGCAGCAGAGCTGCCCGGACTGCGGCGAACCCATCAGGCCGCAAACCCAGGACAGCATAGCCGCCCGCATCATGAGCGATTACAGGGGCCGGACCCTGACAATCCTCGCCCCCCTGGTAAATTCCCGCAAAGGCATCTACAAAGACCTGGCGAAACAGGCCGCCTCAAAGGGCTATACCCGGCTGCGTGTGGACGGTCAGTACCTTCCCACAGAACCCTGGCCGAAACTCGACAGATACAGGGAGCACAGCATAGACCTCCCCATGGCCGATATTCTCATAAAACCCCAAAACGAAAAAGAGCTACGCACCGTCCTGGCGGAAGCCCTTCGGACCGGCAAGGGCCTTATCTGCGCCGCGCCCCTCCACGAAGATGCATCCGCGGCCTCCGCCATTTTCTCTACCCTCCGCGCCTGCCCCCGCTGCGGACGCAGTTTCCCCGAACCGGATCCCCGCCTTTTTTCCTTCAACTCAAAACACGGCTGGTGCCCCTCCTGCTACGGCACGGGCCTGCGGCTGGCCGGCTTTGACGAAGAACAAAGCGGCGAGGAAATCTGGTGGAACGACTGGTACGCGGGCGCGGAAATCCCCTGCCCCGCCTGCGGCGGCCAACGCCTGAACAAAGAAGCCCTCGCCGTCAGCTTTGACGGATTTTCCATAGCGCAGATATGCTCCATGGCCGTCCGGGACGCCGCCGCTTATTTCGGCAAACTGAAACTGCCGGCCCGCGAAACGCAAATCGCGAAAGACATCATAGAAGAAATACAGGGCCGCCTCGTTTTCCTTTCAGAAGTGGGCCTCTCCTACCTCTGCCTCGACAGGGCGGCACCCACCCTCTCCGGCGGCGAAGCCCGCCGCATACGCCTCGCCTCCCAGCTTGGTTCCAACCTCCGGGGCGTCCTGTACATTCTGGACGAGCCGACCATCGGCCTGCATTCGCGGGATAACGCCATGCTCCTTGAATCCCTTGAGAAACTGAAAAGCAAGGGCAACAGCGTCGTTGTTGTCGAGCATGATGAACAAACCATACGCCGGGCCGACCACATCATAGACATAGGCCCGGGCGGGGGCGCGGGCGGCGGCAGGCTCATAGCGCAGGGTTCTTTTGCGGACATACTGAAAAACACAACAAGCAAAACCGCAGCCTGTCTGCGGCAGCCCCTCAGCCATCCCCTCTTCGCGCGCCGCCGGCCCGTAAGCGCCGCGGGCTCAGGCCCCCTGGGAAGCCTGAAAATCACAAAAGCCTGCCTGCATAATCTGAAAAACCTGGACGCCGTCTTCCCCCTGGGCGCTCTTGTATGCGTTACAGGGGTTTCCGGTTCGGGCAAAAGCACCCTCGTCAGGGACATCCTCCTTCCCAACCTTTGTACCCTCCTCTCGCGCAGACGGGGGCCAAAAAACCCCGCGGGCTGCGCGGCTCTTGAAGGCTGGGAAAACCTCGACAGGGTTCTGGAAGTCGACCAAAGCCCCATAGGTAAAACGCCCCGCTCCTGCCCCGCTACCTACGTCGGCTTCTGGGACGACATACGCCGCCTTCTTGCGGAAACGCCTGAAGCCCGCGTGCGGGGCTATACAGCCAGCCGCTTTTCCTTCAATACCCCCGAAGGCCGCTGTCCCGACTGCGAAGGTCAGGGTATGCGAAAAATCGAAATGAGCTTCCTCCCTGATGTAACGATTCTCTGCGAAACCTGCGCCGGCCGCCGTTTTGAACCGGAAACCTGCGAAATCACCTTTAAGGGCAAATCCGCGGCCGACATTCTGCGTTTCAGCGCGGAAGAAGCCCGCGACTTCTTCTCTTTTCATCCAAAAATACACCACGCCCTGTCCCTTCTCTGTGATGTCGGCCTTGACTACATTCCCCTGGGGCAGCAAAGCCCCAGCCTGTCGGGCGGCGAAGCCCAGCGCATCAAACTTGTCTCGGAACTTGCCCGCATACGGCCGGAATTACGCGCGCGCGGAAAAAACTCAGCCTCAGGCGCCCTGTACGTTCTGGACGAACCCACCGTAGGCCTGCACATGGCCGATGTGGAAAAGCTCATACGGGTTCTTCACAGGCTTGTGGACGCGGGCAACACCATAGTCCTTATTGAACACAATCTCGATATAATAGCCGAAGCCGACTGGATCATCGATATGGGGCCGGAGGGAGGAGAAGACGGCGGGCGCATTATCGCCACAGGCAGCCCGGAAAAGCTGGCCCGCGGGAAGTCCCACACAGCGCGGTATCTGCGCGAGCTGCTCGCCGGCAGGCAGGCCCGGTGACCCCTCCCCAAAAAAAAGAGAACAGATAACAGAGCAAGATTTGCCTTTCTTCACTCTGTTCAGAGCCTGACACCGTTTTAGAGCCATTGCCCACAGACAGCGGGGGCAGTTGCTGCGCAACAGCCCCCTTCTTCGACTTTGTTGTAAAAATGTTATAAAAAGTTTATTGAACTTTATTCGTTTTCGGGATTTAATAGGCGGGAGAAAAATCCGGGAAGAGCGGGGGGATAGCGTGAGGAGGATAAACAGGTTCGTGTGGGTTCTTTTGGTAATGGGAGTTTTGGGTATTCTTCTTTTTGCGGTTCTTGGATCATGCGTTACGCCGCCGGAGTTTGTTGAATCCGAATGGTATGAGGCGACAAAGGCCTATGATATTTCCCGGCTCTACGAACCGCATGTAAATCCTGACGGAACCTTTTTTAATCCCTGGATGCCGCGGCCCGAGCTTCCCATTTTTACCCGTATGTTCACTTCCCGCACGAAGTTTCCCGATTTTCCGGCCCAAAAGTACGCCTGGCAGGAAAACGATTACAACTATCTGCGGGATACAAACAACACGAGTATTTCATTCGCGGGACATGCTTCAATCATTATCAAAATGAACGGGGAAACAATTTTTGCGGATCCTTTTTTTTCCGGCAGGGCTCTTATTATCGGGAAAGATGTCGAAATAAAATTTGATTTTGACAAAGCGCCGGAACATCCCGTGGTTCTTATAAGCCATAATCACTATGACCACCTTGATACGGCGTCTATCGAAGAACTTATAAAAAAGGACGCCGTGTTTATCGTCCCCCTGAAGCTGAAAGATTTTTTTACGGATTTGGGCGCGCGTGAAGTGTATGAGCTTGACTGGTGGGGCAGCGTGCGGCTTGGCGAAATTACCTATACCCTTTTACCCGCCCAGCACTGGTCGCGCAGATTCGGGCAGGGAACAAATGAAACGCTCTGGGGCAGTTTTTTGATACAGGGGGCAAAAACCATTTACTTTTCGGGCGACACCGGATACTTTCGCGGCTTTGAGGAATTCGGCAAAAAATACGCCATCGATTATGCCTTAATCGGCGTCGGGGCATACGAACCCCGCTGGTTTATGCATTATATGCACATGAATGTCGCGGAGTTCTTTCTGGCAGCCGCCGAATTAAACGCAAAAACAGCGATTCCCATGCACTTCGGCGTAATAAGCCTGAGCGACGAACCCCTTGTATATCCGTTATACGCAATCGAACTGTTTATCGCCGCGCATCCCGAATATTCAGACCGCGTAAAGTCCCTGCGCGTGGGGGAATGGATGGAAATTGCTCCGTAGCCAATACCTCTTTCTTCTCTTCTTCAAATTTATAGCAAAATAACGCCGGTTCCGCAACCGCCGCCTTTAACTTCTCTACTGTGAGCCGGTTCCAAAATGAAAACCGTAATCATTCGTGCGCATTTTTTGCGGCAAAGCCGCAAAAAACCGGGCTTTCCGGGGGTTCCGCCGCTGGCGCGGCCGCTTCGCGCCCCTTCAAT
>JAISQU010000307.1 GCA_031274005.1 Spirochaetales bacterium | reverse complement strand
TTTCGGGGGTTCCGCCGCTGGCGCGGCCGCTTCGCGCCCCTTCAATCCCTTGCGCCCCACGGTCTTTTGCACTTCGCGCAATTTAATTCCATAAAGCGAAGGTAAACGCCGATGCCCTGAAGAAGCGCCGCGATCAGTTGACAAATTGGAACGCTCTTACTATTCTTTAGTCATTATTATGCAGATAAACAATGCTTTACAGACCCGAATCGCGGCGGCGGAGAACGAAGACCAGCGGGTCGGCGCGGGCAGCTCCGCCGGGCGGCCGCTGATACTCCCCCCATTCCAAAAAAATATCTACGATATTTTTCAGACCCGCAAGGACGCCGTTCTGGAGACGGACATACATTCAGGACTGTTCAGAGGCTTCCTCCTGCCCCTGATACAGGTTAACGCGGAACAGACGGGACAGAAAACCCTTGTCATTGTTCCATCGGCCGCGGACGTTCAGGCGCTTCAGAACGCCTCGGGCAGCATAACGCCGGAAACGCCGGAGAAAATCATTGACGGCCTGCGCAGGGGCGATACCTGTCTGCGCGGGATCAAAAGAGTCGTCATTGCCTGCCCGCGGGAAGAGGCTTGCGCGGACTTTTTCGCGGATGTACAGTTCATTTATTCCCGAACGGGATTTTCTCCCCATACGCTTGTGTTCACCGAGGATCTTCACGGGGGGCTGCGCCCCATACGGAAACTCCTGTCCCGGCCCAAAATTATCGAAAAAAAAGACATTATTATTGTACCGGCGCAAGGGAATGCCGCCGCGCAGACTGAGACAATTCAGGATTTTATAAAAGAAATCAACCGGAAAATTTATGAAGAGGATCCCCTGGTTCTGCGCAGATATAAAAAACTTTTCAAAGAAAATGTTTCGCTGTTTAACCGCTGCAATGCGGCGGCGTATCTGCTGAAGCATCTGTTTGAGAGGAAAAGCGCGGGTATTCCGCGGTTCTCCCAAACTGCGCGGCCAAATCAGCCCCGCGCGGACATGAAAATGCTCTTTTTCGGCCTGGGCAAGAACCGCAAGGTTTTTCCCCGGGATATAACCAGCATGATTCTGAGCCGGTTTCCCGGGATGGACAGGTCCGGCATCGGCGATATACGCATTCTGGACAGCTATTCCTTTGTCGAGGTCGCGGAAAATCAGGCCCAGGCTATTATCGACGCGCTGAACGGAACCGAATACAGGGGCAAGACGCTTGCGGTCAACTACGCGCGCAAGAAAGAGTCCTGAACAGCGGCGGGCTCCTAGTACCTTGTTTAGGCAAGGTACTAGTATCTTGATTACACTAAATCATAAGAAAAGAATTCTAACCGCAGAGAGCGCAAAGGACGCAGAGATAGGAGAAAACAGTACATGCAAGGCGGGAACGGGCTTTTTTACCATGTGTTTCTTCATTCTTCCTCTGCGATCTCAGCGTCCTCTGCGGTTTTTATATCTGTACTTTTAGTCCAATCAAGATACTATATCAGTAAAGCCAGGCCGCGCAAGACAAGATAGAGATTTCCCGCGAAGCCGGTCAAAAAAAGTACAAGCGAAAGCAGTTCAAACCGCACCGCCTGTTTCTCGCACCGCACAGCCAGCATGTCCGGCGGGCCGCAGCCATCCAAAACGGCCGAACCCCCGCTCCCGGCGCAAACGCCTGTCTGGGGCTTGTTTCCGAACTGCCTCCGGGGCAGTTTCAGGATATCCCGCTGAGCGCGCAGGAAACGGCCCCTGCGCCACAGCCTTCTATACAGGACGAAGAAAACCATTCCCGGGGGCAGCACGGGAATAAGGGGTATCAGGGATATGATTATCGACAGAATGGCGGGAATCCTGTTGATGGGCGTGGACAGGAAGAAATAACTCAGGCTCATACCCGTAAGAAAACCGGCCGCCAGGGAAACCCCGGTAAAGGGGTTCCAGTATTCATTGCGCTGGCGGCCGTGCCAGACAGCCCGTTTGAGCAGAGAGGCGTTGTCCCCATCATAGAAGATGACAAGAAGCTCCCCTTTTTTGCCGGAACGGAACCGCCCCTTTCTGTCCGTGATGTGCAGCGTTCCCGCAAGAAGAACATGGATGCCCTCGGGCAGGGAGCGGACCTTTCCCCAGGCAACAACCTGCGGGGTCTCGTCGGAAAGGAAGGAGGCCTCATCCTCTCCTCCGGATGTATCCGCCGCGGCGAAATCCCGGGGTTCCCCGCCGGAGACAGTCTGGGAGGGCAGAAGAAATACCTTTTGTCCTTTCATGTCGGCGGACAGGGCTACCTCGTCATTGCGCAGCCAGATCACGTCATCTTCCTGAATTGCCTCCAATACGCCCAGAAAATGGTAGTGTCCCGACTCAGCCATTTCGCCGCGGGAATGCAGAGCCTTGTAGGTGATCTCAGGATACTCCAGGGCGGCTATGACCGATTTGCGGAAGCCCCTCCAGCGGGAGCGTATAAAGAAGGCCCCCAGCCCCGGAATAAAAAGGTAAAAAAAGACCGCCGCAAGGGCCAGCCCCATTAAAACCGCGATATTCAGCCTTGTATCCTCCGAATTGGCTTGCTCTTGTTCATGAAATGACGTACTTTAATACTATCATGCTTGAAAGAATTATTGTAGGCGAACTTTACGTCAATTGCTATATCTATTTTACGGGAAAAAAAGAGTGTTTTCTTATTGATCCGGGCGCGGACGCGGACACCATCATAAAAACCCTCATGTCTCTGAATATGACGCCCAAAGCCATGGTGTTTACCCACGGACATCTTGACCATATCGCGGCGGCGCAGGAAATACTATCACGTTTTGAAAGCCCGGCTGCGGGTATTTCCATCGCTGTGCACAAGGCGGACAGTCAGTATTTCGGCAAGCGCGCCGGAGAAAAACACAGAACAAGTTTCGCGTCCATGGGCCCCGGGGGCGAGGCGTTTTTCGAATCGCTCTATCGTGGAATTCCCGCGGCGAATGTCCTGCTGGAAGAAGGGGACAGTGTTCTTAATTCCGACCTTCGGGTTATCCACACGCCGGGGCATACCCGGGGAAGCATCAGCCTGTACAGCGAAAACAAAAAAATCCTTTTTACAGGAGATACTCTTTTCTGCGAAGGCATAGGCCGCAGCGATCTGCCCGGCGGCAGCGCGAAAATGCTTTCAAACAGTATCCTGAAAAAGCTCTATACCCTGCCCCCGGAAACGCGGATATTTCCCGGTCACGGGCCACAGTCCACTCTGGAAAGAGAAATGAATTACAATCCGTATATCAGGTTGTGAGGGATTTACACCAAATAACTGAAAAGCTGTCCGTTCGAGGCCGCGCCCACCCCCAGAGCTATGCCAAAAGGCGTTGAAGCCGCGCTTTGCAGGCTGTCGCGCAGGTAGCGCTGCATTTCATCCAGAACCTTGTCGAGGCCGGCTTCGGAAAGTTCCCCGGTTTTTACTTCAGGGCGTTCACCCTTCAATATCGCCAGTCTGTCCAGAAAAGCGTCAAGAATACGCAGTTTGGTAATGCTGTAGCCGCCTTCCTGCCCTGAGGCGATACCGGAAATGTGTTCAAAACGGACAAATTGGCTTGAAGGCAAAAGTACCCGCCCCGATGCGGCGCGGACGCTGATCACGTCTGTCAAGGGTACTGTTCCTGATGTCAGAACCGGTTCTATCACGGTTTTTTGCCTCCGTTTTATATATCGGGAGGCGAGGGAAACTTTATAAGAAAAATTTACCCGCGTAAAAAACAGCGGGACTCCCCGGCGTGAAGCGCGGTGGGCTCTTGGGAGCCTGTCGGGCTTCTAATAGCTGTGAGCGCAACAGGCTCTTAGCGGTTGCGTCTCTCGTCGGAGGTTTTGCACCCTATGCACATAAGGGCATAGGGTATGGCGGTGAGCCTTTCGGTAGGAATTTTTTTATTGCACTTGACGCACAAGCCGTAGCGATTGTTTTCGATTCGGGAAAGGGCCGCTTCTATGGCCTTCAGGCGTTTTAACTCCTGAGAACCAAGGGCCTCAAGGATGTTACGGTCAATATCGTCGGCGGCGATGTCTACAAGATCTTTAGGGTCCATATCTTCCAGAATTTCACGGAATTCGGAACTCGAGGTCACCAGTTTTTCGATAATCTCCTTTTTCAGTGATTCCAGAGATTCACGCATCTTCTTAAGAAATCTCTTATCCATCCCGTTACTCCTTCCGCTTTTTATAAAGCATTTTGTCAAGTTCAGGAATCTGCAACAAATTTACAAAAATGTCAACTAGCAGCCTGTCGCGCTTAAGGCGGGGCCATTGCCGCAATGGCTCCGCGTGGTTCAAGACGGCGCAATTTTGCGGGTGTAATGCGTTTTCGGGTCTTCCCGAAAATCGCAGAACCGTCTTCGGCTCACATCTATTAGTAGAAGTCCGACAGGCTGATAGGGAGAAGATAGTGAAAAGCTGGAGAAGGCTCTTGCAACTTCTCACTTTTTCTTCCTCAGTGTTTTTTGCGCCGCTACCATATCCGCGGTTTAAAACCTTTGGGAGCTTCTATGTCTACGGTATCTCCTGAAGGGTTGATGAGATAGAAGCCGTTTTTCCGGGCATACTCAAAAACTTCTTTGTCGATAACGGCCCCCGCCACCGCACCCAGATATTTTCTCTTGTCATTATGATCGTCGGCAACCCTGCGCAGTATGTCCATCCGTTTTACGTGATCCTGTACATCATCGGTTGTCAGGTGGGTCTTTACCTCCACCGCAAGGGCGTACTCGCCGTTTTCAAGCAGTACATCAATTTCGGCTAAGCGCTTTTTGTTGGCTTCAAGCTCATGATTACGGGACATATGATCGAAACTGTAGCCCAGCGCTTCAAATTTCTTTTTGAGTTTGGGCGACATAAGATGTTCTATTATCTCGCCCAGACGGCTGCTCAGCCTGCCAATATGTTTATCGGTCTTTGCGCTCATGGTTTCAATCTGTTTGTCGGTCTTTGCGGTTATGGCGGCAATCCGCTTATCGGTTTCAGCAGTCGTGGCTGCAAGCCGCTTATCGGTTTCAGCGATTGTGGCGACAATCCACTTATCGGTTTCAGCGATTGTGTCCGCAATCCGCTTGTCGGTTTCAGCGATTGTGGCCACAATCCGCTTGTCGGTTTCAGCGATTGTGGCGACAATCCGCTTGTCGGTTTCAGCGATTGTGGCTTCAATCCGCTTGTCGGTTTCAGCGATTGTGGCTTCAATCCGCTTATCGGTTTCAGCGATTGTGGCTTCAATCCGTTTATTGGTTTCAGCGATTGTGGCTTCAATCCGCTTATCGGTTTCAGCGATTGTGGCTTTAATCCGCTTATCGGTTTCAGCGGCCGACTCTTTGATAAACCGGCCGACTTCCTGAAGCTGCCGGTCTGTTTCCTGAAACATGGCCCAGACATCCTCAAAAGTCGGCCTTTTGCCCGGCTCGCGCGGCCGCGGCGTATCTCCCATAATACCATCCCCCTTTACTTAACAGAATATACCCTATATTGAAAAAAATTGCAAGATAAGTTTTCGGTATCCCATGGCAACAGCACTTACCTTCACTATAAAAAATTGAGTTGCGCGAAGTACGCCCAGGTAAACGCACGCGAAAGCGTGTTTATGGTAACAAGCTTCAAAGCACGCCCCGATAAACGCACGCGAAAGCGTGTGATACTAAAATGCAACATGGGCGAGAGGCCCTATAAAGCTATTGTAGTTTATGAAGGTCAAAAGGCCGAATAGAAAAATGC
>JAISQU010000261.1 GCA_031274005.1 Spirochaetales bacterium | reverse complement strand
TTGAAGGGGCGCGAAGCGGCCGCGCCAGCGGCGGAACCCCCGAAAAGCCTGGTTTTTTGCGGCTTTGCCGCAAAAAATGCGCTATTATAACCGGGAAAAAGTAAGTGCTGTTGCCCTGCAGGCTGCATTATAAATAAAAATTATCGATAATTGCGGGGAACCGAAAAATGTGCAATAATGAATTGGTGATTCTCAGCAATCTACACTATAATTACAATGAAGGATGGATGATAGTATGACAGACCAACTTAAAAACACCAGGCTTGCTGAAAGGGCTTTTTTGAAACTCCTCGAAATCAAGGATTCCGACATACGGCTTCTGACCATTTTGCAGGGAAAGACCGCAGTGGACAAAGGCATACACATAGGCGGGGCTTTTTCCGCGGTTATTCCGCTTGTGAGCCTGTATTACGGCGGCATTTTGAATTACAACGCAGCCCAGCCCGCACAGGAGGGGCAGGACCTTTTTGTTCTCAGCAAGGGACACGCAATTGCGGCTCTTGCTTCGGTCTACGCCGACCTAGGGTTCTTTCCGGAATCGCTCTTGCGGGCTTCGCGCGGATATAACAGCATACTGAACGGGCACCCCGGCCCCATCCTGCCGGGCATACACACCGCCACCGGCCCCCTGGGGCAGGGCGTCTGCGTTGCCGAAGGTTTCGCCCTTGCCGCGCAGTGCGGAAAGAGTTTCGACGTTTTCGCCCTGACCGGCGACGGGGAGCTCCAGGAGGGAATTCCCTGGGAAGCGTTTATGTTCGCCGGAGCAAAACGGCTGGACAACCTGTGCGTCCTCATAGACAAGAACAACGGCCAGCTCGATAATCCCAAAAATCTGCTGTACCCCATGGGCGGCCTTGAGGCCCTGGAGCACTTTGGCTGGAATGTGTTCATGGTGGACGCGACGCGCTACGAACCGGTCCTGAACGCCCTGCGCGAGTTCAAATACGGGCAGCGCGACGGACACCCTACGCTCATCATCTGCGATTCCCGCAAAGGTTCGGGCGGGCTTTCCTCTTTCATGGGTGGGCACAAGGTTGATTTTACCGACGCCTTTGCGGATCAGGAAGCGGGTGAACAGGAAAAACTGCGGGCCATCCGCGTCGGCGAGCTTGCCGCTATCATCTCTGCAGTGGAAGGCGAAGAGGAGCGGGAGGCCCTGCTCGCCGAACTTGCCGCCTCCGCCGGGCGTATGGGTTTTGATTTTTCCGTCACGGCGCAGACCGTATCCGCCGCGCCGGGAAAGCGCAGCGTCAAAACAAAACGGGCTGCGGCGCGGGACAAGAAAATCGCGTACAACGCGGACAAACTGCCGGTTCTGGACACAGCCAAAAAATATTCGGCGCAGGAAGTCATAACCTCCGCCATGAAAGTACTTGCCCTTGACTCCCGCGTTATGTCCGTGGACGCGGACCTTGCGGGCATAAGCGGTCTTGAGGCGGGCGTCGGCTATGTGGACAGGCGGCGGGCCCTGAACGTCGGCATTGCGGAGGCCAACATGATGTGCATAGGCGAGGCCTTCGCCGCTCTGGGTTACAACGCCTGGGTAAGCACCTTCGCGCCTTTTTTTGACTGGAAAGTCCTGCGCCGCATCGCGGTAAGCCAGCAGGAACGCCTTGAGGCCATTGAAGCGAAAGACGGCTGGCTGAGCGGCGGGCACGGCCTCGATCTGACTTTTCTGTCCACGGCGCCAAACTTCGAGACAAAGACAAACGGCGCTACTCACATGGGTAATGACGACTCCCTTGTATACGGGGAAATCGCTCACCTGAAAATTATTGACGCTTCCTGCCCCCAGCAGGTTTTAAGCATAATGAAATGGATTATGGAAGGTAATCGCGGGCTGGTTTACCTGCGCATTCTGCGCGGATCGGCCCCTGTTGTGTACCCCAAAGATTTCCGCTTCGAGTTCGGCAAGGGATATTACCTGGCTAATCCCTCCGGCGCGCAAGTCTGCATTGTCAGTTCGGGCCATGGCGTCTACGAAGCCCTTGAGGCCGCAAAAATACTCGGGGGAAACGGCATACAAAGCGCGGTCTTGGACATGCCCTCCTGTGACCCCGTGTTAATCGAAGAGCTCGCCGGCAGCGGAAAAAAAATCGTCATCGCCGAACAGAACAACGGTTACCTGTGGAACTGTTTTCGCAAAACCCTTTTCGGCAGAAAAAATACACCGGCCGGCGCCTTTGTTCCGATCAACCTCCTCGCGGAAGACGGCAGCCCCCGCTTCATTCACTCCGCGACCTACGAGGAACTTCTGGAACATTACGGCCTGTCGCCGCAGCTCATTGCCGAAAGGATTCTGAACGAAGTCAAAAAAAGCTAGAAGATGAGCCGGTTCCAAAAATGAAAACCGTAATTACTCGTGCGCGTTTTTACCCCGCAAAATTGCGCCCATAGTCTTACGGTTTTTTCATTTGAGAAAAATCCTGATGTAATCATCCCCTATTGTGTGGCGCACATCCCAGTTGACATTGGCCCAGCGGTTGTATACGGCCATGAAGGTGTAGGAGCGCACAAGGGGAATGATGACCATGTTGCCTATGAGGGTTTGCTGAAACTCGTCGTACAAAACGCGGACCTTCTCTTCGTTGTACGTGTGAACCAGCGCGCGGTATAGCTCGTCAATGCGTTTCTCCCAGGGCTGGGAAGGCGCTTCCTGTTTGGGAAACCAGTAATGGCGGTTGCCGTCGGAAAGCCAGACATTGTACCACTGCTCCGGAAAGATGGGAAAGCCGAAAGCCATGAGGGTGCAGTCCCACTCGTATGTGTTGAGCAGTTTGTCGGAAAAGGCGTTGGGGTCTACAATCTGCAGAGTGGCCTTGAGGCCGAGTTCCTGCATGTCCTGAATGATGATGTTGAGGTAATCGTACACTATGGTGTCCTTGCTGCCCGTCATGATGTCGAACGCGACGGGGTTACCGCTCCCGTCAACGCAGGTTCCCGTTTCTTCCAGCCAACTGAAACCGGCTTTTTTTAAATACTCTTTTGCCTGCTGCGGGTCATAGGCGCAGGGGCTTGCCAGGCCGGGATTATAGAAATAGTTGGATTCGGAGATGATGTGATACAGGGGCGAGCCCAGGCCGTTCAGCACCAGGTTGACTATGGCCTGCCTGTCCACAAGGCAGCTTATGGCTTTGCGGAAGTCAGGGTTTGTGAACCACGCGTGTTTCGCGGCGCTGATTTTGGCGGGGTTCTGATTAAATATAAGGAGGTTGTAGGACCCCGATGGGCCGCCGTTCCATATTGAGTAATCATTTTGCTCCGCGCCTGGCAGCAGTGTCGCGATGTCTTTACCGCGCAGGCCGTAGGACTCCACCTCGCCCTTCTGGAATTTGAGCAGTTCCGCGTTCGGATCGGAGATGCGTTCCAAAATGATTCTGTCGATGTAGGGCAGGCGATTGCCCGCGTCGTCCTTCATCCAGTAGCGGGGATTTTTTTTAAAAATGAGACGCTCCCCCGGCACATAGCGCTCCAGAAGAAAGGGGCCGTTTCCCACAAGCTCCTCAGGCGGAGTGTCCAGCCCCCACAACTGCATGACGAACTCTTTGCCCCGCTTTTTCGCGGGTTCCCAGATATGCCGGGGAACCATGCTGCCGGAGTTCACCACAAGGCAGGGGTTTTGCACAACGCGGGGAAAAATATAGGTAAAACTTAATGCGCCGGTTTTGCGTATAAGAATACGCCTGCGGCTGCCGTCGTCCATGTTGACGAACTGGCCCTGATAGCCCAGGGGGTAGATGTCCTGGTCGCCGCAGATTTCGTCGTACCAGAAGATCATGTCGTCCGCGGTCATCTGCACGCCGTCGGACCAGTAGATGTTGTCCCGCAGGCGGCAGCGCAGTTCCATGGCGTCGTTTTTCTCGTCGGCCACGACTTCGAAACTTTCAATAATGCGGCCCGACCATTCGCGTTTGTCCGTGTCGTAGTCAAAAAGATAATCGAGCATAAAACTGGTTACCGTAAGGTGGCTGCCGTCCAGATTGGAAAAGTAGTTGTAGCTTTTGGGGTCTTCCATGTAGGTGTCGTACCATACGCCGCCGGGCCTGCCGATTTCCCATTTCAGGGGCTTCTCTATGCGCCGTGTGCCGGGAATATTGTCGGCGCTTATGATAAGGTCTTGCGCGCCGCCGGCCTCACTGCCGCGTACCAGAGGCGGCGGGTCCGAGCAGGCCGAAAAAACAAGAGCGGCTATAAAGGCCAAAAGCGGACGCCTCTTCAAATTACGCTTCATTGAGCCGGTTCCAAAATGAAACCATTTTTTGAAGCCCGTGGGGCGCACTGGGATTGAAGCGGAAATCCTTTTGGCGTAGCCAAAAGATTGCAGCGAAAAGCCCGGTTTTTTGCGGCTTTGCCGCAAAAAATGCGCACGAATGATTAGGGTTTTCATTTTGGAACCAT
>JAISQU010000295.1 GCA_031274005.1 Spirochaetales bacterium | reverse complement strand
AAAATCTCCTTAATAATTCGGAATTTGGGCGCATTTGCGGCGTAAAACGCCGCAAACCGGGCTTTTCGCTCCAATCTTTTGGCTGCGCCAAAAGGATTTCCGCTTCAATCCCTTGCGCGTCCGGGGGAGGGCAAGATATTAAACAGGCTCTTAAGGCAGGACATAAGGCGGGACCATTGCCGCAATGGCTTACGAGGTTCAAGGCGGCGCACGTATTAGGGTGCACCAATTTTTTCCGTGCGCCTTTTTTTTACTCGGCCCATAGCATTTATATACAGCGCCTCCGGCGCTTTGTTCCGATAGGTATGATTGTATGTGTGCTATCGCACACACGGAATACGCCGGGGTTTTTTTGGGCCTCGTTCTGACACGACCACGGGATAGAAAAATGCTGCATTTTTCTATCCCGCTTTGACGCCTTGTTATCACAACACGCTTGCGCGTGCGGTTGCTCAGGGCATGCTGCAATCCCTGGCGCGGCCCAGGGGCTTCCGGTGATTTTGCACGGAAAAAATTGGCGCACCCGAAAATAATTTGAACCACAAAGGCGAAAATAGAAAGAAAACAGAGATAAAAACCGCAAAGTCGACGAAGTCGAAAAAGCAAGGAAAAAATTGGCGCATCCTGCCCCTACAAAAGATTTGACATTAATGTTAGTTTTGGTTAATTATATTATAGGGTCAAAATTTTAATCTGAGCGGCTAAGGAGAAGTTTATGCCTTTATCGCTTGTAAAAACCGGCAGGGCCGTATTGGTCCGGAAAATCGGCGGCAAAGAGGAAACGCGAAAACATCTGGGCAGCATGGGTTTTGTGGCGGGCAACACCGTTACCGTGGTGGCCGAGCTGGGGGGCAGCCTTATTGTCAGCGTCAAGAATTCGCGTGTGGCGATAAGCCGCGAGCTGGCGGATAAGATATTTGTTGCCTAAACGGAAGGGTCCATGAAGACTTTGAAGGATATTAAGCCCGGCGAGAGCGCCGTTGTTCTCAGGCTCCACGGGCAGGGACCGGTAAAACGCCGGATTATGGATATGGGGATTACCCGCGATACGGAAATTTTTGTGCGTAAGGCAGCCCCCCTGGGAGACCCCATTGAGGTGAACGTACGGGGCTATGAACTGAGCCTGCGCAAGGCGGATATTGATATTATCGAAGTGAGGTAAGATGGCGCTTACAATCGCCCTTGCGGGTAATCCCAACAGCGGAAAAACAACCTTATTTAACGCTCTGACCGGTTCCAACCAGTTTGTCGGTAACTGGCCGGGGGTTACGGTGGAGAAAAAAGAGGGCCGCCTGAAGGGGTATAAAGATGTCAGCCTCATCGACCTGCCCGGTATTTACTCGCTCTCGCCCTACTCCCTGGAGGAGGTCATCGCCCGGGACTATCTTCTGGAGGAAAAGCCCGGCGTAATCCTCAATATTATTGACGGAACCAACCTGGAACGGAATCTCTTTTTGACCACACAGCTTCTGGATATGGGAATCCCCGTGGTGGCGGCGGTCAATATGATAGACGTGGTGAACAAGACCGGCGATGAGATCAATCTGGCTGAGCTGGGAAAAATCCTGGGCTGCGAGGCGGTTGGCGTATCCGCCCTCAAGGGTACAGGGGTACGCGAAGCCGCGCAGGCCGCCATCAGGGCCGCGGGGAAAAAACAAGGGCCTTCGCCCTGCCGTTTTTCCTGCAAAGTCGGGGAAGCCCTGGACAAAATCGGCGTCCTTCTGGGGGACAGGGTGAGCGGGGACCTCCGGCGTTTTAGCGCCCTGAAGGTTTTTGAGCGGGACGCGCGGCTTATGGAAAAAATCCCCCTCCCCCAGGCGGAGGCTCTGATTCTGGAAGTGGAAAAAACCCTGGAGGACGACTCGCAAAGCATTATCACAGAAGAGCGCTACGGGTTTATCGGCGAGATCATTCCCCGCGTACTGAAAAAGAAACGCCGGGGCGCTTTAACCCTGTCGGATAAAATCGACAAGGTTGTGACAAACCGTTTCCTGGCCCTGCCGGTTTTCGCGGCCGTCATTTTTCTCATTTACTTTGTATCGGTTACGACGGTCGGCGCGTGGGTTACCGACTGGACAAATGACGGGCTTTTTGGCGATGGTTTTCATATAACAGGGGGCGCGGCCTACGGGGAAGCGGCGCGGGCCTTCGCGGAAAGCGGCGCAGGGGAGGAGCCCGCGCCGGAGGATTTCGGTCTGTGGGTTCCCGGTATTCCGGCTCTTATAGGGGGAGCGCTGCGGGCCATAGGTACGGCGGACTGGCTGAACGGCCTCATCCTTGACGGCATTGTCGCGGGAGTCGGCGCCGTGCTTGGTTTTGTGCCGCAGATGCTGGTGCTTTTTTTCTTCCTCGCCAGCCTTGAGGCCTGCGGCTACATGGCCCGCATAGCCTTTATCCTTGACCGTGTTTTCCGGCGTTTCGGGCTTTCCGGCAGAAGTTTTATTCCCATGCTTATCAGTACGGGCTGCGGCATTCCGGGGGTTATGGCTTCGCGCACCATAGAAAACCAGATGGACAGGCGCATGACAATCATGACTACGACCTTCATGCCCTGCGGGGCGAAGCTGCCGATTATCGCCCTTATTTCCGGCTCGGTTCTTGGCGGAGTCTGGTGGGTCGCGCCCAGCGCCTACTTTCTGGGGATTTTTTCGGTCGTCGTTTCGGGCCTCATCCTGAAAAAAACGCGGATGTTCGCGGGAGATGCCTCGCCCTTTGTGATGGAACTTCCCGCCTACCACTTTCCCGCGCCGGGCAATGTGCTGCGCAGCATGGGGGAGCGGGCCTGGAGTTTTATGCGCAAGGCGGGAAGCATTATCCTTGTTTCCGCGGCGCTGGTGTGGTTTCTTTCAGGCTTTGGTTTTACAGAAGACGGTTTCGGCATGGTAGAAGATCTGCGCGAGGGGCTTCTGGCCGGCATAGGCGGGGCCATAGCCTGGATATTTGCGCCTCTGGGTTTCGGAACCTGGGAAGCTGCCGTCGCGACCCTTACCGGCCTTGTGGCAAAGGAAAATGTTGTGGGTACGATGGGAGTGCTCTATGGTTTTGCCGAGGTGGCCGAGGACGGCCAGCAGATGTGGGAAGCCTTTGCCGCGAACTTTACGGCAATCTCCGCCTACGCCTTTCTGGCCTTTAACCTTCTGTGCGCCCCCTGCTTTGCCGCGATAGGGGCCATTAAACGCGAAATGAACAACGCCAAATGGACGCTTTTTGCCCTTAGCTACCAGACCGTGTACGCCTACTGCACAGCCCTCATTATTTACCAGTTGGGAAGTTTCTTCGCGGGCGGCGTATTCACGGCGGGAACCATTGCCGGTTTCGCCGCGCCGGCGCTGCTTGTCTTTCTTCTGGTACGGAAATCCGGCGGCAAACCGAAACCCCGGGACGCGGAGGCATAGCGCAATGTCAACGTTTATTGTTTCTGTTTTTGTTTTCGGCGGGATAGGGCTTATTATAGTCCGGCTTGTCAGAAACGCCCGCAAAGGCAAATCCCCCTGCGGCTGCGGCTGTGAGGGCTGCCGGAAAAGCAAACAGCAAGACCGCGGGGGCGCCGACATAAACCCCTCCCCGCCGGAATGAATCAGTGAAAAGGGGTATGGACCCCCTTCGAATAAAAAAGGCAGGCCGGTAAGCCGGGTTCTGTCCCGGTTTTTTCCGGAGGAAAAAACCGGGGGCCGTCATCTGTCTGCCGGTTACGTTACCGTAACCGTCTGGCAGTCTACCCGCGGAATATGAGAGCGAGCAGCTCTTCCGCTTCTTGACTTTGCTCCCGGTAAGGTTTGCCCTGCCCTCCCCGTTGCCGGAGAGGCGGCGGTCTCTTACACCGCCTTTTCACCCTTACCCGCGCGCGGAGCGCGCGGGCGGTATATTTTCTGTGGCACTTTCTATCGCCGCGGGAAAACTATCGCCCCCCCGCGGCGTCCGGGGGTTACCCGGTACCGCGCTCTTAAGGAGCCCGGACTTTCCTCCCTCCCGTGCGGACACGGAAAAGCGGCGGCCTGGCCTGCCTTGAATTTTTTTTTCCGAACAGCAATGAACTACCCAAGAGCAAGCTCTTGGGTATCAGATTTTTCATACGAAAAATCTGTCGCTCATAAGGAAATTATTGTACTGGCGTTGGTTTAATACCATTGTATTTATACAGACCTTTCGGTCTGGCGCCGCTTCGCCGGAGCAAGCTCCGGGGTATTAAACCAACGCCTGCGAATAA
>JAISQU010000167.1 GCA_031274005.1 Spirochaetales bacterium | reverse complement strand
AGGACTGAATTCCATTACTGCGCCCTGGTCAATGCCTGGCAGAAACTGGGCTTTGACGACAAGACCTGCGCTCTGCTCTGCGATATGGCTATGGATGGCGACAGGGGTATTGCCGAGATCATGGGGCTGAAGTTTCAGCTTGGGGACGCCATTGCACGGGGGCATAATGAATGCAAACTGCGCTTCTATAAATAGCTGTCATGGATTTTTACCTTTTTGGAAAGTTCTTCAAAAAGATGGAAAAACTCCGGCCGCTCTATTGACATTCGATATAAAGAGCAGTAATACAGTTTTCATATCAGGGGTTGTTCAGAAACCGAGGTTTCCGAACAACCCTACTCTTTAACCGGGAGAAAAACGATGAACGAGAAAACGGCTTCTCTTGATGAGGAACCTCCTGATATTCCCGAGGAGCCTCCCGAGCCTCCGTCGGCGCGCCGCGGTATTTCCGGCCCGCTGCGGCTTGTAAAACCGTCTCCCCGGCCTTCCGCAAAGGCGCGCGATTTTCGTCTTCGCTTTTTTCCGTCCGCCGCCCCGGCCGATTGGGATGACTGGAACTGGCAGCTTGATAACCGCGTTACATCCCTTGAGCGCCTTGGCGGTATGCTGCGCTTAACCGATACCGAGACTCAGATTTTTCAGGGAAGGGCGGGCGCTATTCCCCTGTCCATTACCCCGTATTACGCGAGCCTTTTGGATCCCGGCGACCCGTCCCAGCCTCTGCGGCGTTCGGTTGTTCCCACAATTTTTGAAAATCTGGTCTCGCCGGGGGAGACCCCGGATCCGCTTGCCGAAGCCGGCGATACGCCTGTGCCCGGTCTTGTGCACCGTTATCCCGACAGGGCGCTGTTTTTGGCTACGTACTCCTGTTCCACCTACTGCCGCTATTGTACGCGCTCCCGGGCTGTGGGCGGCGCCTGCTCTTCCACCTTTGAGGATTGGGAGCGGGCTCTGGAGTATATACGCCGGCATGAAGAGATACGAGATGTTCTTGTTTCCGGCGGCGACCCTCTTATCCTGCCGGATGATGTTCTTGACCAGCTTTTGTCCCGCATAAGCGCCATACCCCATGTGGAGTTTATCCGCATCGGTACAAAGGTTCCGGCGGTTCTGCCCCAGAGGATAACCGGCCGCCTGATCAGGGTTTTGCGAAAATACCGGCCCCTGTGGATCAGCATTCACGCGACTCATCCTGATGAGTTGACGCCGGAAATGCGCCGCGCCTGTAACCGTCTTGCCGACGCGGGTATCCCCCTGGGCAGCCAGACGGTTCTGCTGGCGGGGATAAACGATTCGGTTGAAACCCTCACAAAGCTCTTTCACGGCTTGTTGACAGCAAGGGTGCGGCCATATTATCTTTACCAATGTGACCCTATTCCCGGTTCAAACCATTTCCGTACCAGCGTGGCAAAGGGGCTTGAGATGATTCGCGGGCTGCGCGGCTTTACGACGGGCTATGCCGTTCCCACCTATGTTATCGACGCCCCCGGCGGGGGAGGGAAAATTCCCCTTCTGCCCGAATACGCCGCCGGGCACGAAGACGGATGCCTTCTTTTGAAAAACTACGAGGGCAGGATGTTTCGGTATCCTGATTCGGAGACAGGGATTCCTTCTTCATGCTGAGGATAGGCCTTACCTATGACATGAAAACCGATTACGCCTCTTCCGGCCTGTCTCAGGAGGAGATTGCCGAGTTCGACAGCGAGGAAACCGTTGCCGGACTTGAGGCGGCTATAGCCGGCTGCGGGCATACCACGGACAGAATAGGGAATATCCGCAGCCTGACGGCCCGGCTTGCCGCGGGGGAAACCTGGGATTTTGTCTTCAATATCGCAGAAGGTCTTGCGGGGCCGGGCCGGGAGTCGCAGGTTCCCTGTCTGCTTGAGGCGTGGAATATCCCCTACAGTTTTTCAGATCCCATGGTGCTGGCCTTGTGCCTGCACAAGGCAATGACCAAGCGCGTCATTCGCGACGCCGCTCTGCCCACGGCGGATTTTGCCGTACTGGACAGCGCCGCTCAGGCCGCCGGCCTCGCGCTGCCCTATCCCCTTTTCGCCAAACCTGTGGCCGAAGGAACCGGCAAGGGAATTTCCGCGGCCTCGAAAATAGAAAATCCTTCGGAACTCGCGCGCGTTGCCGCGGCCCTGCTGGAAAAGTTTCACCAGCCGGTTTTAGTCGAAACCTTTCTGCCCGGCCGCGAGTTTACCGCGGGCCTCACGGGCACGGGCGAAGCGGCCCGCCTCGCGGGATGCATGGAAATACACTACGGCGAGGACGCCGAGGGCGAGGTGTATTCCTACGCGAACAAGGCCGGCTATGAACAGCGAATCAGCTATACCCCCGGCGGGGATGCGGCGGCGCGGGCAGCGTCCGCTCTCGCACTGGCCGCCTACAGGCTTTTAGGCTGCCGCGACGGGGGAAGAGTAGACATACGCTGCGACGCCGCGGGCGCGCCCCATTTTATTGAGATAAACCCTCTGGCGGGGCTTAACCCCGTTCATTCGGATTTGCCCATCGCGGCGCGGCTTTCCGGGGTTTCATACAACGAGCTTATCCGGCGGATTCTTGAATCCGCTTTCAAACGGGCGGGGCTTGCGTAATGCAGATACTGGAACTTTCGCCGTCCGAAAGAATACGCAGCAGAAAGGTGTTCGCGTTTTTCTCTGTTTTTAACTCAGCTTCTTTCCTGCTTTTGACAGGAAACATCATTACCCTGTATCTGCTCAGGCTGGGCGCTTCGGCCACAATCATAGGAACGGTTTCCTCTTTTACCTATGTTTCGTTTTTTTTCATTTTTTTCGGGCGCAATATTGTGGACCGCGCCGGCGTCTGCCGTCTTTTCTGCTGCTGCTGGACCCTGCGCTATATCCTTGTTATCCCCATGGTTTTTTCGCCCATCCTTGTTCTGAAAGGAATGCCCGGCGCGGGTTTCGGGCTTATCATCGCCGGTTCTCTGAGCTTTCAGATTGTGCGGGGAATCGGCATGGTCTCCAACAGCCCGATTATCGGTGATGTTTCGGACGGGCGCGACCGGGGTGATTATCTTTCCATTATTCAGATTCTCAATCAAGGCGCCTCGATTGTGTCGGGGCTGTGCATAGCGTTTTTTCTGAGTTCCGACACAACGCCCCTCTCGCGCTATTCCATGCTTATTCTTGCGGGCATTGTTTTCGGACTTATAGGCAGCCTATCCCTGTTTCGTATGCCCCGGCATACGGGATCTGTGCAGAGTCAGGCGACGGAAAACTTTTTCAGTTCCGCAAAAAGGGCCTTTGCGGAAAAATCCTTCCGGCTGTTTATGCTGATGTTTTTCCTCATCATGTTTTCGGCGGGAATGGGACGGCCCTTCATCATTGTGTACGCCGCCGATGTGTACGGCCTGGGCGACAACCTGACTATGTATCTGTCGGCCATAGGATACCTGGGCGCAATGCTTATGGGTTTTATCGCGAAGGTTTTGCTTGACCGTCTGGGATCGAAGCCCATTCTTGTTTTTTTTACCGGAACCTTTCTTCTGGGAATAGTTTTTTTCATCATTGGTCCGGATTTCCGGCATGCATGGGAGGATTTTCTTTTTCTTACTTTTGGTTTTCTCATCTTTAACCTGGGGTCGTTTGGTCAGGAGAACGCGGCCCAGGCGTATTTTTATTCCGCCGTTGAGCCGCGGGACCAGATGAACTGGGGCATCCTCTATTTTTTTATTTATGGCCTGGGCGGCGCGCTTGGCTCTTTTGCCGGGGGTCTTTTTTTGGATATTCTCAAACATTTCGGGTTTTCCCTCATGAGCGCGCACAGAATATTTTTTCTGCTGCTGTTTGTTTTTACCCTGATCAACATAGTGGGGCTGTATAAAATCAAAGGTTACGGCCTGTACAGCGTGCGCAGCGCCCTCAACATGCTTTTTTCCGCGAGGGATCTGCGCGCGATTATTCTGACAAACAGGCTTGAGCGCAGCCGGTCTTTCGAGGATGAGCGCAGAGTTATACGCGAAATGCGAACTGCATCGTCGGAGGTTTCCGCGGCCGGGCTTCTTTTGCGCCTGAGCTCGCCGAGTTTTATGATTCGCAATGAGGCCCTGCACGCCCTTGAGTCCCACACGGCCGATACGAAAATCGTCAACGCGCTTATTTCCGAGGTGCGGCACCATGAATACACGACCGCCCGCACTGCCGCGCGGATTCTGGGGATGAAGGAAGCCCACGGCGCGGTCGGCGCGCTGCGCGAGGCCCTGAAGTCCGGCGATTACCTTTTGTGCGCCGAAAGCATGGTTGCCCTGGCGCGGCTGCGCGACAGGCAGAGCATCCGCAGAATTGAGCTTATTATCAGATCCACGCCGAATCCGCTTCTCATTATTTTCGGGGCGGAGGCTCTGCGCATTTACGGCGACATGGATTCTCTTGCCGTTTTAATGGAGATTCTCGAAAAGCCCAATCTTGCCCGTGATATTCAGAATCAGGTCATTCTGTCCGTGGCCGGAGTTCTGGGCATGGATGAATGGTTCTATCCTTTCTTTTCCGTGTATGGGGAAGATCCCCGTACGGGGCTTCTGCATCTGCTTGACGCTCCTGCGCAGCGCGGGAGCGACAGTACGGACAGGGGCGCTGAAATAAGCGCCATGCGCAAGACTCTTTATCCGGCCTGGAACAACGCCGAAGCCTCACGGCCAATTATCTCGCGGATGATAGGGCTTGCGTCTTTTCCGCCGGGGAAAGCGGATTTTATGCGTCACATATTCCTCAAAGCCCTTGAGAATAAAACCATGGACAGGCCGGAGCTTCGTTTTCTTCTGGCGGCGGTTTGTATCCGCTACGAATCTCTGGAGAACGGCTAAAATGCAGGAGGATGCGCCGCAAAGCCCGCGGCCGGAAGAAGTTATCGCGGAACTGTGGCGGCAGATACAGGGCGCCCGCGCCGCGGGAAAAAAGCCGGAGAAAATCATACTATCCATAGAAAATTACCGTACGGTGCAGGCCTGGCACGCCGCGCTGGGTGAACTTACCGATCCTGAGAAAGACTATATTACCCGCTACACGATTTTTAATTTACCTGTTTTTATTGATCCCGGCGCGGGGGCCAGGGTGGAATAAGGGAACCGGTACGAAAAGCTATATTTTTTTGCCTTTATGCTGATTCAGTATATATTCCGCGTAGTTTTTATCCATGACGGCGATATGAGACAGAATCCAGTCTTTTAAATAACGGACAAAAGCATTCGGCACAAATTTTTTGCCGGTCTGGAAACTGTTCACATCCTCAAGAATTTTCATGACAAAACTTGCGTGCTGATTTTTGTGATTTACTATATCAGGATATTTAAAATGTTCCATGAGCTTTTCCTCGGCGGAAAAATGGTATTTTACATAGTCCACCGTAGCCTGTATGGTTTCCATAAAATAGCTTCTTGCCGCTTCTTCTCCTGTCAGGCAGCCTTTATAAAGGGTATTGGTCATATCAATAAGGTGTCTGTGCTGGGTATCTATCAGGTCTATTCCCACCGCGTATTTATCATCCCATTCGACAAGAATGTCATCCATCTATGAAATCTCCTTATGCAAGAAACTTTTCAAACTCATCCACCAGCGAAGAGAAAAGCGCCGCCGCGTCTTCCAGCGGTTCCGGTCCGGCCATATCCACGCCGGCAAGACGCAGCGATTCAAGCGGAAAGCGGGATCCCCCTGATTTGAGAAAACCAAAGTAGTCGCGCCGCGCCTGTTCGCCGCCGCAGAGGACCTTCCGCGACAGGCTGATGGCGGCGGCGATTCCCGTGGCGTATTTATACACATAAAAGGCCCTGTAGAAATGCGGAATCCTTAAACCCTCAAGCTCGTCGGACTCTTCAACGCTCATGGCGGGGCCAAAATACTCTTCAAGCAGTTTACGGTATATGGCGCGGATACTGTCCAGAGTCAGGGGCCTGCCTTCTTCGGCGGACTTGTGGCAGAGGTGCTCAAACTCCGCGAACATGGTTTGCCGGAAAAACGTGGCTATGATGTCGTCTATCTGCTTGCCGGTGAGGTAAGCCCGGAAGTCCCCCGAGTCCGCGCGGCCGGCAAGGTATTTGCACAGAAGCTGTTCGTTAAAGGTTGAGGCCGCCTCGGCCTCAAATATCGTATAGTTGTAATGCTGAAAGGGGTTGCTGCGCGCCGAATAGAAGGAGTGCATGGAGTGGCCCGCCTCGTGGGCAAGGGTAAACACATCCCGTAAAAGATCGTCCTTGTAATTGAGGAGGATGTAGGGGTCCCCGCAATATGAACCCGCTGAAAATCCGCCTGAATGTTTGCCTTTGTTCTCGTAGCGGTCAACCCAGCCGCCGAAAAGTCCGGCGCGCAGGGTATCCGTATATTCTTTTCCCAGCGGCGCGAGGGCGGCCAGGACAAGCTCCGCGGCTTCTTCGTAACTGTGGCGCGTCCTGATGTTTTTAACAAGAGGCGTTTTTGTATCGTACATGCGCAGTTTTTCAAGGCCCAGCACGCGCCGGCGCAGATGGTAGTAGCGGTGCAGCGAACCGAGGTTTTTGTGTACTGTTGAAATGAGATTGTCGTACACGGCTTCAGGCACGTCGTCGGGAAAAAGGTGAGCGGCCCGCACCGAAGGGAATTTCCGCGCTTTTGCCTTGTAGATGTCGAGGTTAACGCTGCCGCCCAGCAGGGCCGCGAGAGTGTTTTTGTGCGCGTCGAAGACGCCCATAAACCGGCTGTAGGCTCTCTGGCGCAGCTGCCTGTCGGGGTTTTCCATGAATGACTGAAAGGTGGACTGGGTAAGGGGGCGCTCGCCTTCGGGCGTGGCAAGGCTGCCAAAGTCCATGTCTACATCCGTCAGGGCCGAGAAAGCCTTGTTGGCCGTTTCGTTTGCCTCTTCCTGCAGCGCGAGAAGTTTTTCTTCCGCTTCGCCCAGAACATGAGGTCTGCTGCGGACAAGTTTGAGCAGCGGGATATTATAGTCCGGAAGCCCGCGGATAAAGCCGTCCATCCTGTGCGCGGGAACTGCGAGAATTTCGGGGTTGATGTATCCGCCCGCGGCGTTTGCCTGAACTGCCGTCTGCAGATAGCGGGCGTACATATCCTGGGTCAGCCCGTCGCCGCCGTCTTCGCTTTGGCGCAGGTGCGCGTAATAGCCCAGCCTTTCTTCGAGCATGCCGAGCTCTGTCATAAAATCAAGGCAGGCTTTCAGCTTATCCGCGGACTCGCCAAGAGTCCCCTTGAATGATTCAATTTTGGCGGACATCTGTCTGTAGAGCTCAAGTCCGGCTTCCCACGCCGCGTCCGAAGGATAGAGCTTGCTCAAATTCCAGCGGTCCCCTCCGGGTACATCTTTTCTTTCGGGTAGTGTCATGGTATCTCTCTTTTTTCCATCAGGATTTTTAACGCCAGAGCGGCCTTTGCCCTGTGGGAAATCCTGTTTTTTTCCGGCTGTTCAAGTTCCGCTACGGTGCGCCCCTGTTCCGGCAGATAGAGCAGGGGGTCATAACCAAAGCCCCCGCAGCCCGACGGCCTGCGGGCGAGCTGTCCGCAAAGGGTCTCCTGGGCTGCGAAAAAACGGTATTCCTCAATAATCAAAACCATCGCGCAGACAAAAAACGCCGCCCGGTCCTCTTTGTCTTTCATCTTGTCAAGCAGAAACTGATTCCGCTCCGCGTCCGTAAGATTCCCGCCCGCCGCAAGATCTCCGTAGCGGGCTGAGTAAACCCCCGGCGCCATGCCGAGAGCCGGCAGGCAAATCCCCGAATCGTCGGCAATAACCGGCAGAAGGTCTTTGCCCGTCTCCTGCATCATTCTGCGCAGAGTCCGGGCCTTTCCCATGGCGTTCTCCAGAAAGGTTGTCCCCGTCTCCTCATGATAAAAATCAAGGCCCAAGTCGGCGGGAAGGAGCAGGGTATGGCCGTGAAAAATCTCCGCGAATTCTTTTTTTTTGTGAATGTTGCCGGAAGCAAGAACAATCTTCATGGATACAACTATAGCAGAGAAAGCCGCTCTGTGACTACTCAGGGCCGGGGTTCCTTAGGTCTGCGGTTTTCAGGAATTCCTCCGTGGCCTTACGGATATAGAAAAACCCTGAATCAATAGTCCCCTTGGGTACTCCCATGATGCGGGCTATATCAGTGTGAGACGGGGCTTTCGGCGCGCTGGAAAGTCTTCTGCAAACCGCCGCGTAACGCTTTGTTTCTCTGCGGATTTTCTTGTCCAGGTCCGCCGAACGAAAGCGGTCCCGGCAGTTTTTTTTCATGTCCAGAAAGTATTTGATACGGAAATAATTGTCTCTGCGCTGTTCTTTCAGGCCGCGTATGCGGTCCGTCCGGTCCCGCATTGTTGTACGCAGAATCTCGATAAGGTGAAAGACAACGGCGCTGTGCGTACCGATGCGGGATGCTATGCGGATGATGAGATCATCATCTATGTCGAATGTACACTTCATTGTCAAAAGCATAATTCTCAGGGATTCTTTTATCTCCTCCGGGTCAGAGGCCGGTTTTCTGAAAAGCGGTTCCGGCGCCTGTTCATGTACTTCCCAGATGGTTTTTCCGGAATCGCTCAGGGCTTCGCAGCTTTCCTCGTAGAGGATTTTTTCCTGCCGTTTTTTATTGATTTTTCCTGAAAGATAACTTTTCATATGCCAGGAAAGGCAGCTTTGCAGATACGCCTCGAAATTTGTTCCGCGGATTTCATAGCGCCTGATGAGTTTGTTTATGCGGGGATAAAAACTCAGCAGAAAATCGGAACAGTCTTCTTCGGTGCAGCGCTGATTCTGCCTGGGAAAACTGTAAATAAGCGGGAGCAGATGTTTTCTGATCGCGGCAAAACCCTTTCCGGTTTTATTGTAGATATGGATAGCCGCGTTTAAATCGAAAGGTTTTGGTGTGTTCATAATAAATCCATAAATTTATAGCAAATTTAATGCCAGGTTTTTCCTAAAAAACGCCGTGAAATCCGGCTCTTTCCGGCTTTTCTTTCACATAAGTTCAAAAAACGATAAAAATCGACATAAAAACAGTTTGTCAAAAACCGCTCAAACAGATAGTATCCGCGCGTTTGGGTGGACCCATTTTTTACGTGTAAAATAACCGGAAGCCCTTGGGCCGCGCCCGGGCGTGCAGCGTAAATCCTTTTTGCATAGCCAAAAGATTGAATCGGAAAACCCGGTTTTTTGCTTCGCAAAAAAGGCGCACGGAAAAAATTGGTGCACCCCGCGCGTTTCAGAAATGTTGACTTTCCGGCGGATACAGGTTACATCTATTATCTGAAGGAGTTTGTGTGGTACACAGAATTGGTTCGCAGATTCCGCGGACCGAAGGCGCGGCTTTTATCGCGTGGAACGCCGAAGTCGCCGGGAGCGCGCATCTGGGGAGAAACGTCGGCGTATGGTTCGGCGCGGTTCTCAGGGCGGACTTGCAGCCGATTTTTGTCGGAGACGATTCAAACATTCAGGATAATGTTACTCTGCATGTGACAAGTTCGGATTCTTGTGTAATCGGGGAACGGGTCACGGTGGGGCATAACGCGGTTATTCACGCCGCCAAAGTCGGGGATGAATGTCTTGTCGGAATCGGCGCGATTATCCTGAGCAGGGCTGTTATCGGCAGCCAGTCCATAGTCGGCGCGGGGGCCCTTGTAACCGAAGGCAAGGTTTTTCCCCCGCGGTCCCTTATTTACGGCAGTCCGGCTAAACTCATACGGAGTCTGACCGGCGAAGAAATTCTGGAAATCCGCGCTACCGCGGAACGCTATGTACGCAAAGCGGAGGAAGCCCGCGCCGGTTACGCGGCAGTGTAGTCTAAACTTGACCCACAAATAAGCATGCGGAATATAAACCGCGAAGTCGAAAAAGTCGAAAAAGTCGAAAAAGGGAAGAAAAAGAAGGAAAAACCGTGGTATTTCCTGTTTTTATCTCAAATCTTACAAATTACCTGGATATAACAAGGTAAAACCCGGTCTTCCAGCAAAAACTTCTTCGACTTTTTCGACTTTGCGGTTAGAAATTCCTGAAATATGTAATCAATCATCGAGTTATGGGTCAAGTTTAGCCTAAAGGGCGGGGTATGGACTCTCTTACGAATCAAAAAGCTCCTCGATTTTGTCGTGGAAGTAATAATTAACCAGTTTCCAGTTTTCCTTTCCTCTGAAAAAAATAAATTCCCACACCAGGACATATCTTTCGTGCCGCGATAAATACCGCATGCGCAAAAGGCAGTTTCCGACTATTTCTTCTTTAAGAAATAATGTTTCAAGTACATTTCCGTACGTTCCGATGATTTTAACCTTCTCTTCCCGCATCTGGGCTTTCATGACATTTATCTGCTCCGTATCAATATCAGAATATTTTTCCAGTACGTTTATTGCTTCCTCAAATTCCCCGTTCAGTGTGCGGCTCATTGCCTGATCAGTTAATCGGCGGATATCCGCCGCGTTTTCCAGTGAGTCGGCGTAAAGCGCCGGGCCTGTATGCGCAATTATCAAAACACAGATCATGATTTTTTTGATCATAGCAGTCTCCTTTCGTTACGCCAAATCCGCGAGGTATTCCGTCATTTTCGCGATACGCCTGTCCGTCTCTTCCTTCTTTGCCCGCTGCCCGGCAATCACTTCGGGCCGCGCCTTGGACAAAAAGCCCTCGCTGGAAAGCTTCTTTGCTGTTTGCGCGGAATATTCCTCAGCCTTGCGGATTTCTTTTTTCAAGCGTTCTATTTCCCTGGGCACATCAATAACATCGCGTATAAACACAAAAGCCTCAAAACCCGTTCCCACAAGGGCTATGCTCCCGCCCTCCTGCGGAGCGGCGGCGCTTACCCGCACATCCGAAGCGCCCATAAGCAGCCGGAGAAGCTCAACGTGGCGGCCCAGAAATCCGCAGGCGAAAAATCCTGAGTCAGCCTTAACCGCCACGCGTATCCTCTTGTCCGGCGGAATCGTAAACTCGCTGCGCAGGGTACGCACGCCGCGCACAAGTTCCTGCAAAACAGCATAGGCCGCGGCCTCTTCGGGATACCGGCGGTTTTCCGCGTACAGGGGAAAAGCCGCGGCGGCGCAGGCGGCCACTTTTCGGCCGGGGAGCTTCTGATAAATCTCCTCGGTAATAAAAGGAAGAAGCGGATGCAGAAGCCTCAGGGTCTCCTCCAGCAGGCTTACAAGAAGGGTTACGGCCCTGTCCTTTTCCTCGCCGTCTTCGCTCTTCAGGGAAAGTTTGGTCGACTCAATATACCAGTCGCAGAACTCGTTCCAGAAAAACTCGTAGCAGGAGGAGGCCGCCTCGTTAAAGCGGTAATTTTGCAGCGCCTCATTTACCGTTTTCGCCGTCTCATTGAGCCTGTGCACGATCCACTTGTCTATATCGCCCAGCTTTACATCCGCCAAATCCAGAAGTTCGCGGCCCTCCAGATTCATCAAAAGGTAGCGCGAAGCGTTCCACAATTTATTGGCAAAACGCGAACCCACGCCAAAACTCTCCTTTCCCACAAGAACATCCTGCCCCTGCGCGGCGAGAAAAGCCAAAGTAAAACGCATGGCGTCCGCCCCGAACTCGCCCACAATCTCAAGCGGGTCAATGCCGTTGCCCAAAGACTTGGACATCTTGCGGCCCTGAAGATCCCGCACAAGGCCGGTTATGTAAATATCGCGGAAAGGAACATCCCCCATAAACTCAAGGCCCGCCATAATCATGCGGCTGACCCAGAAAAAAATAATATCGTAGCCGGTAACAAGCGCGGAGGTGGGATAAAATCTCGCCAGGTCTGCGGTTTTTTCCGGCCAGCCCAAAGTGGAAAACGGCCACAGCCAGGAAGAAAACCACGTGTCAAGCACATCCTCGTCCTGGCGTATATCCGAGCTTCCGCACTTGGTACAGGCCGCCGGGTCATCCCGCAGAACCATGGTCTGGCCGCAGGACGCGCACGTCCACACAGGAATCCTGTGTCCCCACCAGAGCTGGCGCGACACACACCAGTCGCGGATATTCTCCAGCCAGTGGACATACGTGTTTTCCCACTTGCGCGGAAAAAAAATAATTTTCCCGCCGCGCCACGCCGCGAGAGCCTTGTCCGCCATACCGCGCATGCGCACAAACCACTGCGCCGAAAGAAAAGGCTCAATAACCGTGCCGCAGCGGTAGCAGTGGCCCACCTGATGCACATGCTCCCTGTCGCCCGCGTACAAACCAGCCTCAATTAAATCCTGCACAACGGCCTCCCGCGCGCTCTTTACGTCCATACCCCGGTATTTTTCCGGAACAGCCGCGGACAGCTTTCCCTCGGGAGTAAGAATATTAATACGCTCAAGGTTATGCCTGTTGCCGATTTCCCAGTCGTTCGGATCGTGGGCCGGCGTAATCTTGACCACCCCTGTGCCAAAACTCATATCCACGTAAGAATCGGCGATAACGGGAATCGTTCTTCCCGTCAGCGGCAGCGTAACCCGGCGGCCCACAAGCCCCTTGTAGCGCTCGTCCAGAGGATTCACCGCCACAGCGGTATCGCCCAAAAGAGTCTCCGGCCGCGTCGTCGCGATCTCCGCAAAACCGCTCCCGTCCTCAAAAGGATAGCGGATATGGTACATCTTGCCGTGAACCTCCTGATGCTCCACCTCATCGTCCGACAAAGCCGTACCGCAGGAGGAACACCAGTTCACAAGATAATTGCCCTTGTAAATCAAACCCCGCTCATACAGCGTTACAAAAACCTCCCGCACCGCTCGCGACAAACCCTCGTCCAGAGTAAAACGCTCGCGCGACCAGTCGCAGGAAGAGCCAATCTTTTGAAGCTGCCTGATTATCGTGGCCTTATGTTCCAGCGCCACCTTCCAGGTCTCCTCCGTAAATTTCTCGCGCCCCAGCTCCCTCCGGTCTATCCCCCTCGCCCGCAAACGCCTCTCCACAACATTCTGCGTCGCAATACCCGCGTGGTCCGTCCCCGGCACCCACAAAGCCGGATCGCCCAGCATCCGGTGAAAACGAATAACAATATCCTGCAGCGAATTATTCAGGCCATGCCCCATGTGCAGAACCCCCGTAACATTCGGCGGCGGAATCACAATAACATAGGGCTTGCGCTGCGGATTGCCCTTGGGCTCAAAACAGCCCTCCGCGCGCCAAAAATCGTAAATCCTGTCCTCAAAATCCCTGGGGTTGTATGTCTTTGCCAGCTCCACCGCTTTCATGAAACGCGACTCCTTCTGTATCCGAATGAAAACAAGTGTATCAAAATTCCCGGAAAGAGTTAAGCGTTCCCCATGCGTTTAGGCCGCGGAGACGGGTGTAAATTTATTGCGCTTTCTGCTAAGATTATTTTCATTTTGTAAAATTCTTTCCGGGATAGGTATTGATGTCTGAAATAAACGGAGTCTCTCCGGCGTCAGGGCCCGCGCAGGCTTTGCCCGATGCCGCAAACCGGCTGGGCGTGCAGCCCGTAGGCAAACTGCTTTTGAAATTTTCCCTGCCGGCCATTACGGGTATGCTGGTGAACGCTCTTTATAATGTCGTCGACCGTGTTTTTGTCGGCCGCGGCGTGGGCGAAATCGCGCTGGGCGGCCTGTCGCTGGTTTTGCCCCTCATGACGCTGAGCATGGCTTTCGCGATGTTCTTCGGCATAGGTTCGGCAAACATGATCTCCATGCGGCTGGGCCAGGCGCGCAGGCATGACGCGCAGAACGCACTGAACCACGGGCTGTGCCTGCTTGCCCTCGCGGGCCTTCTTATCATGGGAATAGAACTTTTTTTCCTTGAAAATATTCTTTCCCTTCTGGGCGCTCAGGAGGGCAGCGCGGCCCTCGCGTACGCGCGCGATTATTACCGCATCATCCTGTACGGCCATGTTTTTTTTCTTGTTGGTTTCGGCATGTCGCACTGCACGCGGGCCCAGGGTTTTCCGCTCATTACGATGATCGGCATGCTCATCGGCGCGGGCCTGAATATGATTCTGGACCCTCTGTTTATTTTTGTGTTCCGGTGGGGAGTCAAAGGCGCGGCCTGGGCGACAATTATTTCGCAGTTTGCGGCGATGCTGTGGATATTAAAATTTACCGCGAGCAAAAAAGCCGTTGTCAGAATCAGGCTGGGGGAGCTGAAACCTTCCGCACAAATCATCCTGCACATTATGTCCTTTGGTTCGGCGCCCGCGCTTTTGCAGCTTGCCATGTCGGGGGTGCAGCTTGTGTACAATACCTGCATGGGCTGGTATGGGGCGGCGGCTCTGGGCGTAGCCAACGGCGGGGACATCGCCCTGTCGGGAATGAACATCGTAGGTTCTGTGGCCATGCTGATATTGATGCCCGTATTCGGAATCAATCAGGGAGCGCAGCCCGTTTTGGGTTTCAACTCGGCGCGAAAAAGTTCCGCCGCGTACGGCGGGCCTATCTTTTGGCCGTCGGCGCGGCCAGTTGTATTTGCACGCTGGGTTTTCTCGCATGTGAAATCTTCCCCGAGAGTATCATACGGCTTTTCGCCCCGGACAGCAGCCCCGGCCTGATGCTCTTTGCTGTCTGGGCCATGCGGGTACAGTTTCTTATTCTGCCCCTGAACGGTTTTCAGATCGTCTCGACAAACATGTTCGCCGTCACGGGCCGGCCCAAAATTTCCATACTTTTTTCCATGCTCCGCCAGGTCATTATTCTGATTCCCTGCATGCTCATCTTCGGCAAAATATGGGGCCTGTGGGGAACAACCTTCGCCGCCCCTGTCGCGGATTTCTGCACGGTAATTCTGACGCTTGCGCTGGTACTTGTCGAAATGCGGAAATTAAAAGAAAATTAGCGCCGCCCGGTTGCGCGGGGCCGGAAGTTCAGCCGCCGCGCGGTTCAGGGGCTGCCAAACCGCGGAAGAATCAGGGCGCATTTCCACCCGCCCTGCGAACGGGTGGAAACCGGGCTTTCCGGGGGTTCCGCCCCGGCTGCGCCGGGGCCGCTTCGCGCCCCTCCAATCCCTTGCGCGGCCCATGGGCTGCGCAAGGGCATTAGTTAATCCGGCTTAGTCCTGCCACTGCAAGACAGGATAATCGTCGCCGCCCATTTTCCATATTGTTGAGAAGTCCCAGCCAAGCGTTGTAAAATCACTCTGCGACGGCTTTGCGGCGCAATCCGCGCCGTCCAGCCCGTTGGCGTTGGATGTAAACGAACCGCCTGACATGGCGCTGTTGGCGATATTACCTGACAGCTCTCCTCCACCGAAAGGAGGAGCAACCCGGTTTATATACGAAACAACGCCGGCGCCCGTAAGACTTAATGAGGCATTCAGAGCCGCGCAGTAACTGATTTTGGGCTGGCGCTGAGTTTCTCCGGCTATCCCGCCTATATGCCAGACGACCGCACCTGAGGTATTCACAATAACGTTTCCCCTCGCGTAACTTTTGGTGATAGACCCGCCTTGATTTCGTCCTATCAGTCCTGCGGCGCCGTAGGTAGTGCTCTCATGTTTTTCCCAGGCGCTTCCGTTCCAGACAGCCCAGCCCGCACGATTATTCCCCTCAATTTGCATGTCTTTAACATTCCAGTAATCGCCTGTGCTATTACCGTTCTGGGGAAGTTCTGATTCATAATCTTTCGTTCCTTTGAGCGTTATACAATCACTGCCGTAAGAGAGGGTAGATGATACATTTACCTGACCTTCCGCATAACAGTCTGTAATTGCGCCTTCGTTGTGTTCCCCCACGAGTCCGCCGATCTGCTCGCACCCCGCAGTGGTTACACTTCCTGAGGCAAAACTCTCCGTGATGGGCGCTTCGTTATTTCCGACAAGACCTCCAACAAATTCCCCGAACCCGCCAATCTGCGCGGTTACATTTACATTAACAGTAGAACCGCATTGAGAAATCGGGCGGCTCCCTTCTGCCAATCCGGCCATGCCGCCAACAGAAGGGAAAGGGGCTGTAACGGAAAAAGTTCCGCCTGTTACCATGACGCGGGTAAAATCCGTGTTTTTCGCCCAGCCCGCCACTACGCCGGCGAACAGCAAGTCAGAATCGGCAGCAAGCGACAGGGCGCCGCCGTCCCATTCCACGTTCAGATTTTTGATTTCCGCGCCGCCGGTAATTCCGAAAAGCCCCGCCGCGTGCAGCTTACGAGACCCAATGAAGTCTGCCCAATCAGCGGGCGCGGCTATAACGACAGGGGCCGGAGTGCCCGTCATGGTGATTTTATGCCCCGCGCCGTCAAAAACGCCGCTGAACGGGGTGTTTCCGCTTCCTATGGGCGTCCAGTTTGAAACCGTTATATCGTTCGCGAGCACATATTTCCCGTCTATGGGACAGGCCGGAGCAACGCCGATTTTCTCCATGTCCGCCGCGCTGTTTATCGGAATTATGCCGCCGGCGGGAATCCCTTCAAACTCCGCGCTTACCGTTACATCGTAAGCGGGCATGGAGAATGTGTAGGGGCTGGTTCCAGTGACGGATACCGTTTCGGACTCCCCGGTTTTTGTAACTGTGGGGGTTCCGTTCAGCCTGTAACCGCTGGCCGGCGTTACCGTCAGTGTTATTACCGTGTCTTTTACCCCGCTTGTCGGATTGGCCCTTATACCGCCGTTACTTAAACTGTCAATAGTTACCGTATATGTTACGGGTTCAAACTCCGCGATTACCGTTACATTGAATGCAGGCAAACTAAATTTGAGGGTCTCTTCATTTATAGATACATCGCCGGGAATATATTTCAGGCTTCCGGCTTTAAGCCTGTACCCCGCCTCCGGCGTTACTGTCAGCGTTATTTCCGTTTCGGCAGGCCCAAATGTGGGGATGGGAATAATATTGCCGTGGGTTAAATTGTTAATGGTTACAGAATATTGCCCCGGAGGTAACTCTTCAAACTCCGCGCTTACCGTTACATCGTAATCGGGCATGCTAAAAGTCCGGGTATCCCCGGCGACGAGCGTAAGGCCAACAGCCGTTTCGCCGTCGCCTTTTTGTGTGACGGAAAGCGTGTCTTCTGTGTATTTGTAGCCGGGGGCAGGAACAGGCGTCAGGGTTATTGTCTCGCCTACCGCCGCGCTTTTCGGGCTTCCCGTCACTGTGCCATTGGTCATGGAGGCCAGTTCTATTCTGTACGCCGGTTCGGGATAAACAGCCTCGCTCTCTTCGGACCCCGCGGTAATCTTCTTGATCGCTACCGACTCCGACTGCGATATTTCATACAAAATGGCCGGGTCGTTTTCCGCCAGAACAGTAAGTACGGTTTCCGGTATAAGCAAATTGATGGTTGCTCCGGAAGTTATCTTAAACGCGCCCGCGCCCACGTCTTTTATTGTAGCAGGAAGTTTAATATCAAGTCCCCCGGGTAAACGAGCGACGGTGTCGTCGCTTTCGTCAAAAGCTCCCGCGCCTATGGCTACAACGGGCTTTTCCGCTATTTCGTTGATAAAGAAGGGGGTTCCGTCCCCCGCCGTGTTCAGATAAGCCTGAAGAGCATCGGCGTCTTTGAATTTGTTTAGTGTTACGCCCGGGGCGTTTGTCGTGTAGTCAACGTCAAAGATTTTATTTGCGGTAGCGGCCGTCATGTGTCCCTTCACCGGGTCATCTGTATA
>JAISQU010000166.1 GCA_031274005.1 Spirochaetales bacterium | reverse complement strand
AAATCCTTTTGGCGCAGCCAAAAGATTGAAGCGGAAAGCCGGCGTACAGCCCGCCTAAAGGCAGGCTGCCGGGGTATAGCGGCAGGGCTTATGTATACGCCGGGCCGTGTCGCTTTGTTTTGCAGGCACACGGCTTCGCCGTGCGGTTTCCTGGCCTGGTTTTTTGCGAAGCAAAAAAGGCGCACGGAAAAAATTGGTGCACCCTGCGCGGAAAAATGTCTTGACAGGCTCACCGTAAAAAATGTAGACTGTTTGTGTAATTTTTGCGGCGGTGGTGAAATTGGTAGACACACCAGCTTGAGGGGCTGGCGGGGGTTTCCCCATGAAGGTTCAAGTCCTTTTCGCCGCACAGGGGTCGTGTCACCGGCGCGGCCTTTTAGAGCGAAATTGCGAGACGTGCGAGGAATCTGACCGGGTTTCCGAACAAGTCTATTCATACCCCGTGCTTGCGGCGGGGTATGTTAATTTTTATAAGCAGGTTTAGGGTGAAGATAGCCTTCCTTCATTACCATGCGCGGCGCGGGGGGATCACACGTGTTATCGAACAGCAGATGGATGCTTTGCGCGACGACGCGGAGTGTTTGTTTGTAAGCGGTCTGGGGGTGGATCCGGAGACGGGCGTCAGTCCTGTTATTGTGCCGGGCGTGGGCTACGACGGGGTGCGGACCGATGAGGAGCCGGGGAAGATTGCCGATGAGGTGCTTGCCGCAATTGAGGCGCGCTGGCCTTCGGGCTGCGACGTTCTGCATGTTCATAATCCTATTCTCAAAAAAAATCGTGACTTTTTACGGATTTTAAAACACCTTGCCGGAAGGGGGCAAAGGCTTTTTCTGCAGGTGCATGACACAGCGGAGGATTTGCGGCCTCAGTCGTATTATTCGGAAGAGGAATATCCTGAGGACTGCCACTACGGGGTTATCAACTCGCGCGATTATGCTTTGTTCCGCGAGGCCGGTCTGAAGGAGGAGGGGCTTCACCGGATTTTCAATGTTGTTCAGCCTCTGCCGGAGCCGGACGCGGGAGAGGCGGATGAATCCGGGCGCAGCCTTCTTTTGTATGCGGTGCGGGCCATCCGCAGGAAGAATCTGGGCGAAGCTCTTCTTTTGTCATGTTTTTTGCCGCAGGGGTTTCAGGTGGGGCTGACGCTGCCGCCGACGAGCCCTTTTGATTATCCGGCGTACGAAGAATGGAAGGCGTTTGCTGTTCAAAAGAAACTTGCGGTTTCTTTCGAGCTGGGTCTGGGCCATTCTCTGGGGGAGCTTGTCGGACGCTCAGCCCTTATGTTGACGACAAGCATTCGCGAAGGGTTTGGGTTTGCATTTCTTGAACCCTGGACGGCGGGGCGGGCTGTTACGGGCAGGCGGCTTGAGGCGGTCGCGCCGGACTTCGAGGCGATGGGAGTGGATCTTTCTTCGCTGTACGAGGGCATCGCTGTTCCGCTGGATATGATTGATTCCGGCAGGCTGCGGGATTTGTGGCTCCGTGTTGTGGAGGGTCACTGCCGGCAGTACGGGATCTATCCCGCTTTTGACGCGGAGAAAGCCTGGAACATGATGACGGCGCCGGGGTATATAGATTTTGCGTATCTGGACGCGGCCTCCTCGCGCGAGCTGATAAGATCCTGCGCTTCGCGCAAGGAGGCGCGGAACGCGCTTGTACGCCGCAATCCTTTTCTGGGCAGCCTTCTTGAGCCTGCACGGGAGGCGGATCTTATAGCGCGTAACCGCCGCGCTATTGCGGAAAATTACAGCCGCGAAAAATACCGCGCGGCGCTCCTTTGTATTTATAAAAAAGTCATGACGCCTGTTACGCAGAAAATCGACAAAAAGAAACTCCTTGGGGCTTTTCTGAAACCGGAAAATTTTCTTTTGAGCGGCATGTAATGCAGGGTGGGGATTATTTTACCGGTTTAATCCGCCGGTATTCACCGCCTGCGCACCCTCTGCCTGCCGGCGCGTGTTTTCCTCGCGCGGATTCCGCCGCTCCGGCGCGGGGTATTCGCGCGTATCTGTTTGATGTGTACGGCACTCTTTTTACTTCGGACTCAGGCGATATAGGAACACTCACCTCTTCGGGCGGGGGCGAGGCTTCCCCCCGCGGCGCGGCGGAAAATACGCGGGTACAGGAGCTTTTGGCGCCTTTCGGGAAGGACTGCGCTTTACCGGAGCTTGTACGCCGTTTTACCGCCGCTGTTACGGCGGAACATGCAAGGCTGCGGCTGCGATATGCCGCGCGGGATGTGTATTACCCCGAAATTGATGTACGCAAAATCTGGGCGGGCATTTTGCATATTTCCGAAGAGGCCGCGGCGGATTTCGCCCTGCGTTTCGAGCTTGCGATTAATCCCGTGTATCCCATGCCGGGCCTTGCGGATACGCTTTATAAACTGCGGGCGGCAGGATTTCCCCTGGGTATTGTGTCGAACGCCCAGTTTTTTACGCCCTTTCTTTTTGAGGCTTTTCTGGGCGAGACTCCCGGCGCTTTGGGTTTTTTGCCGGATTTGTGCCTCTACTCTTTCCGCGAGGGGGAGGCAAAACCTTCGCCCCGGCTTTTCCGCAGGGCTGCCGGCGCTCTCGCCGCTCTGGGCATCCGTCCGGAAGAAACCGTGTACGCGGGCAACGATATGCTCAACGATGTCTGGGCCGCGAAAGAAGCGGGCTTTTGCACGGCGCTTTTTGCCGGCGACGGCCGCTCCCTGCGCCTGCGCGGAGATGACCCGCGCTGCGCCGGGCTGAAACCGGATTTTGTTCTGAAATCCCTGGCAAGTCTTCCCGGCATAAGTTAAGATTTATTATTAGAGTTGTCCGGAAACTTTAGTTTCTGAACAACTCTATTGTATTTATGGAATATCAGCGGAGGCCGAAGCATGTATGTTATAAAAACACTCAGCAAAATCGAGCAGGTGGGTTTTGTCTCGACGCGCTTTCAGGGTATAGACGGAGTCTCCCTTGAGACGCGCAAATGGGATTATGTCTTTGAAAAACTAGGCTTCCAGACCTATTTCTTTTCGGGCCTGTCCGACTGGGCGCCGGAGCGTTCCATGGTTGTGCCCGAAGCCTTTTTCGGCTTTCCCGAGGTAGCGGCGATTCAGGAGGAGTGCTTCGGCAAAACGACCCGCACGGAAGCTCTTTCCGGCCGCATTCAGGCTTTGCGGAAAATCCTCAAGGAGGCTTTGCACGAGTTCATAGAACGCTGGAGCATAGACCTTCTTGTTGTGGAAAACGCCCTCACCATTCCCATGCACATTCCCCTGGGCCTCGCGATAACCGAAGTCATCGCAGAAACGGGTATGCCTGTTATCGCGCACCACCATGATTTTGCCTGGGAGAGGCAGCGCTTCTCTGTCAGTTGCGTCAACGACTATATCTCCATGGCCTTCCCTCCCGACCTGACGCCCATAGCCCACGTTACCATCAACACCGAGGCCCGGCGCGCCCTGAGTTACAGGCGCGGGCTTTCGTCCATGATTATTCCGAATGTTTTTGATTATTCGGTTCCCGCGCCGGGAATTGACGATTACAACAAGGACCTGCGGCAGGCCCTGGGCATAGGCGAAGAGGAAATTTTTATTCTGCAGCCTACCCGCATCGTTGCCCGCAAGGGAATTGAGTCGGCAATAGAACTGGTCAAACGCATGGGCGGCAGGGGGATAAAACTGGTTATTTCGCATCACGCGCGGGACGAAGGGACTGAGTATTCCCAGCGCGTTCTTGATTACGCAAAGCTGCTGGGCGCGGATGTCGTCGTGCGGCCCGATATTATCGCGGAAAACCGCGCGACAGGTCCCGCGGGAGAAAAGATTTACAGCCTTTTTGATGTGTACCCGCATTCGGATTTTGTCACCTACCCTTCCACCTACGAAGGTTTCGGCAACGCTTTTCTGGAGGCTGTGTATTTCAAAAAACCGCTGTTCGTTAACCGCTACTCGATTTTCGCGAGCGACATAGAGCCTGTGGGTTTCGAGACCGTCATCATGGATACCTATGTTACCGACAGGGACGTTGAAAAAACCTGGAGATTTCTCAAAGACTCCGGCTACCGCAAAGCCGCCGTGGAAAAAAACTTCGATCTCGCGCAGAGGTATTTTTCGTATACGGTCCTGGAGCAGAAAATAAAAGCGATACTTCTGAACTTCGGCGTCGGGCTTTTGTAAGCCGGAAATCTTAGAGCCTGTTCAAAAGCTCCTTATAATTCGGAATTTGGGCGCATTTGCGGCGTAAAACGCCGCAAACCGGGCTTTTCGGGGGTTCCGCCGCGGCCTAACCAAGCCGTAAAAATGACTCTCCTCGCCCTAAAGGCTATTCTTGACCCATAACTCGATGATTGATTACATATTTCAGGAATTTCTAACCGCAAAGTCGAAAAAGTCGAAGAAGTTTTTGCTGGAAGCCCTGGTTTTACCTTGTTATATCCAGGTAATTTGTAAGATTTGAGATAAAAACAGTAAATACCACGGTTTTTCCTTCTTTTTCTTCCCTTTTTCGACTTCGCGGTTTATATTCCGCATGCTTATTTATGGGTCAAGTTTAGCCTGAAGGGCGGGGTATGGACCCGCTTGCGAATGAAGAACCGCGGAGCAGAGCTCCGCGGTATCTTCTTTGGTTAAG
>JAISQU010000109.1 GCA_031274005.1 Spirochaetales bacterium | reverse complement strand
GGCAGGAGTTTAAATTCGGGGAAGTGGCCGTCAAAATATTCGCTGCCGGGCGGAATAACAATTTCCAGCGTTACCGAAGTTCCGGTTTTTTCCAAAACCTTTTCGGCGGGTATGCCGTGAGGGTTTGCCGGAGCAAACAAGGCCTGGATATCGAGTCTCTTTTTCTTGCCCTGGGCGTCCAGGGGCAGAGCCTCAAGATACCGCCATTTTTTCGGCAGCAGTACATTCTCAAAGAAACGGAGCAGATATTCCTGAAAATAACGGTTTATTACACGCTTTTCAGCGCCTCGGAATTTTTGCGCTCCCGCCGGGCCCAGAACCAGCGCCGCCGCGAGATATTGCCTGCGATCCTCCATAGCGACCACGCATACATCCGAGACAAGGCCGGACTGCATGAGGCGGTTTTCAACCTCGGGCAGCGAAATCCTTTTTTCTTCGATTTTTACAATAGAGTCGGCGCGGCCCTTGAGAATAAAGCGTCCGTCATCAAGAATCGTAACCAGGTCTCCTGTGGTAAAACCGGCGGGATCTTTAATATAGGGTGAGCGGATAACAAGACAGCCCTCATCGTTTTTACTAATCAGGGCGTTATCAAAGGCAGTCCACTGAGGTCCGTTTTTTGACTGCCTGTAAGCGATACCGCTGGTTTCCGTGCTGCCGTAGACCTCCACAGGCCAGAAACCGAATACCTCCGCCGTCTTTTTTGCCGTTTCGGGCGTGAGTACGCCGCCGGAGGTAAATATCCAGGGCTGCCGGAGTTTCAGGCTTTCCGGGTTTTCAATTTCCACCGACCGTTTCAAAAAAGCGGGAACCGTAATAATCATATACGAATCATCCGTCAGCTTTTCAAATTCTTCCGGGTATTGCATCCGGCGGCGGCGAAAAGGCGTCCCCGCCGTAAAAGGGAGGAGGATTGAAAACAGAAGTCCGTAAATATGATGCTGGCTGACGGTTGAACACAATTTACGTTTCAGAAATTCTTCGCCCCATTTGGAGAGGATAAAAGCGTTATCCGTTTCAAACTCCGTAAGACGCTGGCGCACGGCCTTGGGCTTCCCGGTAGTCCCCGATGTGTACATGACAATAACCGTTTCGTCCGGGTCGATTCGCGGGGTCAGGGCCGTTTCCTCGGCGCTTACATTCTTATCGCCATCTAAAAGGGAGGGAATGTGCAGGGTTCCTTGAATTGTCTGGTCCGTCAGAAACGCTGTTCCTTCGGAGCGGATTTCCGCGATATACTCCGGCGAAACAGAGGTCGTAAGCAGAATGTGTTTTTTGCATTGCAACAGCGCCGCGAAGCCGACAAGAAAATACCAGCAGTCCTCGCAGTGGAGAATCCACCGGAGGCAATCCGACTTTCGTATGACCCGGCGCATGAGGGCCGTATCGGCAAGAAAATCCTTCCACGTTTTATATTCCCCCGCCGTGTATAGAGAGTCATAGCACATAACCGTATCATCCGCGCGGGAGGAGTAGGTAAAGCGCGAGAGCGCAACCGCTTTAGGCATTTTTTTGGCCGCCATTGTGCGTATCATAAGTTCTCCTCCAAACAGTATTCCCATAAGAATATAGGAAACGCCTCCGTTGTATAGAGTCCAGACAGTATCTGATGTAAAAAAAACAGTAAACGCCGCTATCCCGCCGTTTATGACAAAAAAGGCGCACCAGAGGAGCGTTACCCTCCCGCAATACTTTTCCACGCGTTTTTCAGCCAGAGAACCTTTAATGGTTTTGTCCCGCAGGATCGCAAGCCTGAAAATCAGCGGGGGCGGGGAAACCAGGGTATAGCAGAAAAAAACAAACAACACACAATTAATGAAAATGGGATATAATTTCAAAAATATAAATGAATTGCTTATAAAACAGGCTATCCCTATACACAGGAAAAGCGCCGAAACCAGGACAGGACGCCAGGAGACTTTCTTTTTTTTTTCGAAGTCGCGCTCAAAAAATACACGCCGCCGAGCATAGCCATTAACAGCGCAAAGACACGTAAAGGAACTTCCAATACAACCAGAAGGCAAAAAACAAGAACAGGATATACCGCCGCCGCGCCGTAACAAAGAGCCCGTATCGCCGTATTCATATAATTAATTGTTATGATACCTGCTGCGCGAGGGGAACAAGAATATCCACTACATCCTGAACCGTGCGGGCATTTTTAAAAAGCTCAGGCTCAATTCTCCCAACGGTGTACTGCTTCATTTTGACGATCATATCCACCGCGTCGATTGAATCAAGATCAAGGTCCGCGGCTAACCCGGCTTCGGGAGTTATGACCGCCGGATCAAGGTCAAACTCCTCGACAAGGATTTCTTTCAGTTTTTCGAAGACTTCATTCCTGTTCATGACTGTTTACCCCCGGCTGTTTCCGCGGCAATATAAGCTGCCAGCGCGTTTACAGAAGCAAAATGTTTTTTATTATCCGCGTTTTCAGCGGAAAATTTTACCCCGAATTTCTTTTTTAAGGCAACGCCCAGCTCAAGGGCGTCAATGGAATCAAGGCCCAAACCCGCGCCGAAAATCGGATCCGAATCTACAATGTCTTCAGGTTTTATATCTTCGAGCTCAAGGGCGCTTACTATCAGTTCCTTTATTTGGCGTTTAAGATTTTCCATACATCAACCTGCTCCAGGAAACTTAATCGGGTAAATTTTAGGAAAACAGAACTTTCCCCAAAACTCAATATTTCATTCTTTGCACAGCCAACTACTATAAAAAGCACACACGCCAAAACGATGTCCATACTAAAGTCATCTTGAATACTATTTTCGCAGAAATAACGCTATATATAGCGTATATAGAACCTGTAATTACACTATATATGGAGCATCGATATCCGCTGTCTTGAAATCCACATGTATGCTTCACAATTAATTCTACTTCGTTCCACTTTTTTAAGCAAAATGACATCATTCCCTTAATTTGATTTATATCACATTTTTTGGAAATCTGTCAACTTTAAATCGGGCGCAACCAGGGCATCGGCGTCTACTTTTTCCCGGTTATAATAGCGCATTTCTCGCAACTCAATTTTTTATAGTGAAGGTAAGCGCTGTTGCCCTGGTCCTTTTGGGTGCACCAATTTTTTCCGTGTAAAATCACTGGAAACCCTTGGGCCGCGCCAGGGATTGCAGCGTAAATCCTTTTGGCGCAGCCAAAAGATTGAAGCGGAAAGCCCGGTTTTTTGCGAAGCAAAAAAGGCGCACGGAAAAAATTGATGCACCCGGTCCTTTTCGTTCCCCTTGACATGCAATACTCTTAATGGTACGGTATCGTATAGATTTTCAGCATGCGCAAGGGGGCCAGGGGGGGCTGTGTAAAGATGAAAAAGGGTATCGGTTTTTTGGGCTGTGTACTAACGCTTGTCTTTATCGTGTGCGCGTGTTCAACCCCGCCGCGTATAGCGCCTGTGGATACCGCTACATACAGGGACGCTAACGGAAAACCCATAAAAAAGGTACCCGAGATGGAAGGAAGTTTTGAGCTTATCCAGGGGCTGGCTGCTTTTCCGCCTATTGATATGGAGAAATTTCATAAAGCCGCTTACGCGGCCTTTTTAAAGCATGGGTACCGGGTCGAAAAAGATGAAGAGGGGAGCATTCTGGTACGGCTTGCCAAGTCGTCCTGGTGGCTCCAGCTTAAACTGTGTTACTGGACGGATGAATACTGGTATGAGTATGTGAACAGCGAAAATCTTGACGCGGACCCCGCGCAGGACCGTATCCACAGAAATTACCGCCGCTGGATAGCGAACCTCGAAAAGGCCATTTTGGAGTACTATAAATAACGGTGGCGGAGCTGAATTTTTCGCCGGATAAATAGGTAAATTTTTTGGAAAAGACCGTATATGCCGCCGATTCGATACACGCGGCTGACGCAAAGTTTGAGGCCCAGAAAATTGCGTTCGCTCCTCTTGCTTTTCAGGCGGCGCGGGCGCTTATAAATTTGGGTATTTTGCGGGCAATAGCCGATTCGGGCGATGCCGGGCTTACCCGTTTTGAGGCCGCGGAGCGGACGGGGCTGCCGGTTTATGGGATAGGGGTTCTCGCGGAAATGGCCCTGGGACTGGGTGTTCTGCGGCTTCACCCCGATACGCTTGACGGGCCGCCGGAAGGAGAACGTTTTGTTTTGGGGAAAATCGGCTGGTTCCTGCTCGAAGATGATATGACGATTGTTAATTTTAACTTTGTAAATGATATTTGTTACAAGGGCGCTTATGATCTCGCGGAATCCGTGCGGACAGGAAAACCCGAGGGGCTTAAAGTTTTTGGCGAAAACTGGGCAACCATTTATGAGGCTCTGTCCTCCCTGCCCGGGAGGGCAAAAAAGAGCTGGTTTGAGTTTGATCATTTTTATTCCGATATTGCCTTTCCGGAAGCGCTGCCCATAGTTTTCGCGCAAAAACCCCGCCGCCTTTTCGACATAGGGGGAAATACGGCCAAATGGGCGATAAGCTGCTGCCGGTTTGATTCCGATGTGTCCGTTACGATTATTGACCTTCCCGGCCAAATCGCCGCGGCGGAAAAAAACGCGGAAGATGCAGGACTCGCGGCCCGTATTACGATGTATCCCTGCGATATTCTTGACCCGCACAAGCCGCTGCCCCGCGGCGCGGACGCCGTCTGGATGAGCCAGTTTCTTGACTGTTTCCCGCTCGGGCAGGTTAATAAAATTTTGAGCAAAATCGCCGCCGCCGTAACTGCGCAAACCGACATATATGTTCTTGAACCCTTCTGGGATAAGCAGCGTTTTGAGGCGTCCGCCTACAGTCTCCAGGCGGCGTCCCTGTACTTTACCTGCATGGCAAATGGTAACAGTAAAATGTACCGGTACGCGGAACTTGTGGACGCGATTGAAAAAGCGGGATTTGAACTGCAAACAGCGCATCACGCCCTGGGTTCAAACTATTATTCGCTCCTCCGTTTTCGGAAAGGCGCATGATGAATGGTTGCGCCGGCCCGGCAAAACGACAGGTTTTTCTCACACGCTTTACCGCGTGGGCGCCCGGAATGGACACGGCGGAAAACTGGAAAGAATGGGCACGGGGGGAACGAAAAATTCCCGAAACAAAGGAAAGTCCGGAACTTGAGTTTACGGAGCCGCCTTTCCGCCGCCGGTTAAGTCAGATATCGCGCATGACAATTCAGGTTGTCCATGATCTTTTGCCCCTGCCGGAAGACTGCCCTATTGTATTTCTTTCCTTTCGCGGCGAAATTGCCCGGCAGTTGAAAATAAATATGATGCTGATAGAACACGGCGCCCTCCTGCCGGCGGCGTTTTCTCTTTCCGTTTTTAACGCCCCTGTCGCGCTGGCGACAATCGCGTTTAATTTGACCTGCGGGTACACCGCCATTTTTCCTGCGGAAGATCGGTTTTATACGGGCTTTCAGATTGCCGCCGCGCCTGTTTTATGCGGGAGCGGGAAAAAAACGGTATTGGTCTATGCGGATGAACTTGTTCCCCTTGAATACGGTAAGCTGTGTCCTCCCGAAAATGAGCCTTTTGCGTTCGCGGCAATCCTTTGCGGGGAGCGTGACGGGGATGCCCTTTCCGTGCAAATCCCTGAAAACGCGGCCGCCGCCTCAGGGACTGTCCTGGAGTCTCCGCGGGGTTTCTTAAAATACCTTTATTCGCATCAGGAGTTTTAGCGTGCAAAGCGAACCGCCGCCTGTGTCCAATCGCCTCCTGTACATATACAGAGTCTGCGGCAAGGCGCTATCCTATGTGCTGTTCGGTTTGGGTACATTCTTTTTCGGAGCGGCTATTTTCCCTGTTATGCGTTTGTTCCTGCACCCAAAAAACAGGTTCCAGCGATACGCCCGGCCGGTTCTTTCCGCAATCATGCGTGTTTTTGTATTCATTTTACGCGGCGCGGGTCTTCTTGAAATGGATGTCGATGACCCGGCAGCCTACCGCCGCTTTTCGTCAAAAATCGTCGCTCCCAATCACCCTTCGCTGCTGGATGTGGCTCTGCTTTTTTCCCTTATTCCCAACGCGGACTGTATTGTCCGCGGAAACCTCAGGCGCAATATCGTATACGGAGTAATCAGTCAGTTGTACATAACAACATCGCTTGACCCCCGCGAACTTGCCCGGGCCTGCGTCGCCTCGCTGAATCAGGGCAATTGTCTTATTATTTTTCCGGAAGGAACCCGGACGCCTCGCTCCGGCGAACTCACGCTAAAAAGAGGCGTGGCGCGTATAGCCCTGCTATCCGGCTGCGGCGTTATCCCTGTCCACATCGGTGGAACCGACAAGTACGGGCTGGGAAAGCATGATCCGCTGTTCTCCTACAACCCCCGGGAGAAGTATGTTTACCGTTTCAGGATGCAGCCTGAAATTTCTCCCGCGAAATACGCGGGTATTGAAAATCCCCTCGCGGCCCGGCGCTTGACCGCTGAACTAAAAGAGATTTTGTTTCACCCGGTTAATACATAGACTCCATAAATCCGTAATTTAGTTGCTGTGTAACCGGTACCTTCATTTCTCTAAACACCAGGGATAAAAACCGCGGAGACGAAAAAGGGAAGAAAAAGAAGGAAAAACCGTGGTATTTCCTGTTTTTATCTCAAATCTTACAAATTACCTGGATATAACAAGGTAAAACCCGGGCTTCCAGCAAAAACTTCTTCGACT
>JAISQU010000094.1 GCA_031274005.1 Spirochaetales bacterium | reverse complement strand
AATTCGGAATTTGGGTGCATTTGCGGCGTAAAACGCCGCAAACCGGGCTTTTCGCTCCAATCTTTTGGCTACGCCAAAAGGATTTCCGCTTCAATCCCTTGCACGCCCGAGGGGGGGGGCAAGATATTAAACAGGCTCTAAGGGGGCGCTTTGACGCTTTGTTATCATAAACACGCTTTCGTGTGCGGTTGCCCGGGTATGCAAAAAACAGCGTATAGGGCCTGAGTACGCTTCAGCGCTCAAGCGGTCCGGACTGCGGCGGCGGCAAAAGATCATCCCACACAATCCCCGCTCCCGCGGGAACCGTCCGCGCGGCAGCGCGGCCTAGAATCAGAGTCCACATATCAGGAGGCAGGCCGGGACGCAGGTTTTTTTCGCTGCGCAGAAGGGCGGTGTTTTCTTCGGTAAAACATTCTCCTTCGGGAATTTGCCGAAGGGCGTGGACGCCGCGTCGGGTTGTGGAGTAGTTTTCCGCCTCCGAAGGGGCAAGTGTTTTTACGCCGTTTCCCAGAACGCGGCGCACCCTGTCTCTGCCGTACGCCGCCTCAAAGGCCTCAATGACTTCGGCGGCGCGGCCTGCGGCCGCTTCGGTTTCGGCGGCCCGGACTTCCCTCACCATGCCGGCAAACTTGCCGGGGGTAAGGGCTATAATGTCGTCCAGGCCCCCGCCCGATGTGTCAAGGGTAAAATGCTTTTCGATAAGCGCCGCCCCGTGCAGGGCCGCGAGAGCGGGCACAAGGACAGGGTCGGCGGAATGGTCGGATACTCCAACCGGAATTCCGAACAGGGCGGCCAGATTCGGAATGACTTTAAGGTTATACTCTTCTTCGGGAGCGGGATAGGCTGTAATACAGTGCAAGAGGCTTAAGGGGGCCAGGATGCGCCGGGACTGAGCGTGCAGGGCCGCCAAATCCACGGGTACAAAAGCATCCTGCGGCGCGCGGGAGCTTTTTCTTATAACAGTCAGCGCTTTTTCAATATCCCCCAGGGTAGACACGCCGGATGACAGAATGACGGGACGCCCATAGCCGGCAACTTCCTCAAGCAGGGGAAAGTGATTTAACTCCGGCGAGGCGATCTTGAATACCGCAGTTTCTATACGGCGCAGGACGCGCGCGCTTTTTATTCCGAAAGGGGAGCATATAAAAAGCAGGCCGGCCGCTTCGGTTATTTCTTTCAGTTCGGCATAGAAACCCGCCTCCCGTTCCAGGCTTTGAAAGCGTTCGTAGAGGGGAACGCTCCCGCCGGGCAGTTTGACGCTGCCGGAGGCGGGGTGCAGAATTTCACTTGCGTATACAATCTGAAACTTGGCGGCGTCCGCGCCCGAGCGGGCCGCCGCGTCAATAAGTTCCCGCGCCCTGCAAATATCCCCGCCGTGGGCGGTCCCGATTTCCGCGATGATGAGCGGCCCTCCGCGGCTCATGAGTTCGCGCTTGCCTTTCCTTTCGGGCTTATTCTGTCAAAACCTGTATAGGCGGCGAGCCTGGGCGGTATTCTGACCGATCCGTCGGCCTCCTGAAAGTTTTCCAGTATGGCGATGAGGCCGCGCGAGAGGGCGATGGCCGTACCGTTGAGCATGTGAACATAGCGCGTTCTGCCCTCATCCCTGAAACGCACGCCCAGCCGCCGGGACTGATAATCCGTACAGTTTGAGGTACTGGTCACTTCGCCCCATTCGCCGGATTCTCCCCTGCCGGGCATCCAGGCTTCAATGTCAAACTTGCGGTACGCGGGCGCGCCCAGGTCTCCCGTGCAGGTGTCCACAACGCGGTAAGGTATATCAAGGCCGCGGAAGATTTCCTCCTCAATGGCCAGGAGTTTTGCGTGCCATTCTTCCGAGTCTTCCGGCGCGCAGTAGACGAACATTTCTACTTTCGAAAACTGATGCACCCTGTACAGCCCTTTGGAAAACTGGCCCGCGGCTCCCGCTTCGCGGCGGAAACAGTGTGAAAGCCCGGCCATCCGTATGGGCAGGGACTCTTTATTCAAAACGCTGTCTGAGTGATACCCACCCAGCGTTATCTCCGCGGTTCCTACAAGACAGGTTCCTGTTCCCTCAAGGGTATAAATATTGCTTTCCGCCCCGCGCGGATTAAAGCCTATGCCCTCAAGAATTTCTTCCTTCGCGATGTCCGGCGTAATTGTGGGAGTAAAGCCGTGCTTTACAAGAATATCCAGCGCGTAGCGGGTCAGGGCAAGCTCAAGAAAAACCGCTTCGTTTTTGAGATAGTAAAACTTGGTGCCTGAAACTTTCGTTGCCGTGTCAAAATCGATAAGATCAAGTTTTTCGCCGAGCTGGACGTGGTCGAGGGGTTTGAAAGAGAAAACAGCCGGTTCGCCGGAGCGTTTTATTTCCAGATTGTCCTTGTCTTCTTTGCCCACGGGCGCCTGGGGGTGCGCCATATTGGGGATGCGGGAAGCGGCGGCGGCAAGCTCTTTTTCCGCGGTTTCGAGTTTTTCCTCACCCGCGGCAATTTCCGTTTTCAGGCTTTTGCCTTCCTCAATAAGGGCCGACCGCTGTTCCGCGGAAAGTTTATCTTTCATTTTCGCGGCGTTTCCGTTACGGCGGGTGCGCAGGCTGTCTATCTCCTGTATAAGGGCGTTGCGCCTGTCATAAAGCCCGACGACTGCGGCGGCGTCGGCCTGCATGTTGCGGTCGCGGATATTTTTTTCCATGGCGGCAAGGTTGTCTTTCAAAAATTTTAAATCGATCATTTACGCTCCTTCCAGTTCTTCGGCGCGGACGGCCGCCTGCTGCACGGCCCGCATGAGCGCCGCGGTAAAAGCCGCTTCTTCCAGCGCTTGAATCCCCGCAACGGTCGTTCCTGCGGGGGAACAGACTTTCGCGATAAGGTTTGCCGGAGTGTCCTGTGTCCCGCGCAGAACAGCCGCCGCGCCTTCAATTACCTGAATGGCAACCTCGCAAGCCTGGCCGTATCCCAGGCCGGTTTTTACGCCTCCCATGGCGAGGCCATGTATGAAGGCAAACGCGAAGGCTATGCCCGACCCGGATAGTCCGGTTATCATAGCCATAAGCTGTTCGGGAATCTCCAGGGCGGATCCCGCGGCGGCGGCCAGTTCCAGAACCTCGCCGCGGAAAGCCCCGAATGCCGGCGCGTCCTGCTCCGCGGGAAACGAAACGCCGACAACGGCCTTCTGGTACATCGCAGCCAGGCTCGGCATAAACCGCGCGATATACGGCGTTTGTAAATGCGAACGGTAAAAGGCGAGGGTTTTCCCCGCGACGATGGCGGCGAATTTTTTATTTGCGGAATGGGGGCCAAGTTCCTTCAAAAC
>JAISQU010000090.1 GCA_031274005.1 Spirochaetales bacterium | reverse complement strand
TGCAGGATACCGTGCAGCAGGGCAAGAGGCCCCTAAAAGGCTCTTGGCGTATATACAGGCTACAGGGCCGAAATCCTTTTGGCGCAGCCAAAAGATTGAAGCGGAAAGCCCGGTTTTTTTACCGGCGTTTCGCCGGTAAAAAAAGGCGCACGGAAAAAATTGGTGCGCCCGCCCTCTTTGTTTCTCTTTACTCTCTCCGGTTGATATGATAAGCTATCATGGGCGGGGAAGGAGGCTATGCTGTATGAGTGATAAACTGGATACTGCGGCGAAGAAGAAGGTCATTGAAGCGGTCTGGAGGCTTGAGGATGTGGATGAGGTTCCCTTTGTTGTTGAAGTGGGGCCTTTTCATGCGGCGACAAGTGATTATTATGATGATGATGCGGCGGAACTGAAATGGAACGAAGATTATCACCGCGGGCGCGAGGCTGTTTACGACTATGGCATGCCTAACATCAAACCCAACCTGGGCATCAGCGTTATTGCGGCGGCTTTTGGCTGTGAGCAAACGGTGAATGATGAGGCCGATCCCTGGGTCAAGGCTTTTATCCGCGAAGAAAACGCGGAAGATGTGCACAAGCTCAAAGTACCTGACGCCGAGAATCCGGTTTTTCAGAAAGCCTGGCGGCGAATAGAATATATGCAGAGCCATTCGGATATGCCCCTGCGGCTTGTCAATGTTCCTTCGCCCCTTGTCAGCGCGTCTCTGATCTGGGATTACACGTCTTTTATTGAGGCGACGATGATTTTTCCCGATGAGGTGCATGTTCTTATGCAGAAGGTCACCGAGGCGACAATCTTCTACATAAAGGAGCAGCTTAAACGCATAAAGAATCTTTATACAATGGGGCACGAGATGGTGTACATCCCCAGGGATGTGGGGGTGCGCATCAGTGATGATACGGCCGCGCTTATGTCGCCCGATCTGTACAGGGAGTTCGGGGTCAAATACAACGCGATGATTTCAGAAGCCTTCGGCGGGATTGTTGTTCACTCCTGCGGCGATGTTCAGAATGTCGTTGCTCCCATGATGGAGATACCGGGCATCGCGGGTCTTGATTTTACGATTCCCCAGACGCCTGTATGGGAATCCATCCGCGACGCCGCGGCTGGCAAGGTGTTTCTGTGCCTGCGTCATTACCACGGCGACCATCCGGCGGGCGCGAATGTTGACATGATTGCTTACACAAAAAAAATTGTGGACTTCTTCGGCAGGAAGGGGCTGTTCATCCTGACATCGAAGCAGACGTACGAAGAATCGGCGGCATACTGTCTTTAATTGCACAAGCTGCTGACACACTACGGGGGAAAATCTTGGCGGACGAAAAAACGGCTCTGGTAACGGGAGCTTTGGGAGTTTTGGGAAAGGCTATTGTTGAAGGCCTTCTGTCGGATGGACAGCGCGTTGTTCTGGTTGATCTTGATCAAAAAAAACTCGATGAATATTCGGGCCGTTTCCCCGCGGGGAAAACCCTGCCCCTTGCCTGCGATATAGGAGACCCCGCCGCGGTAGACGCCGCCGTAAACAGGATAAGCGGCGCCTGGGGGGATGTGGACATTCTTGTAAATAACGCGGGCATACTTTCCAATAATAAGGCGGAAACAACAACGCCTGAGGAATGGCACAGGATTCTGGCCGTTAATCTTGACGGCGCTTTTTATTTTTCCCGCGCCTTGATGGGCGGAATGAAGAAGAAAGGCTGGGGCCGCATCATTATTATTTCCTCCCTCGCCGCGAAAACCGGCGGCATTACCGCGGGCACCACCTATTCGGTTTCCAAAGGCGCTCTGGTGTCCCTTACCTTTAGCCTTGCCGCGGAACTCGCGCCCTACGGAGTTACCGTCAACGGCATAGCCCCGGCCTATATCAAAACACCCATGGTAACGGTTCAGCTCAATGAGGAGCAGCGGCAGGAGCTTTTGCAGAAAATCCCTGTCCGCCGGTTCTGTGATGCTGAGGAGGTTGCCCACACCGTCAGATTTTTGGCGCATCCCCTGGCCGGCTTTATTACCGGCGAAATTATCGACCAGAACGGGGGCTTGCAGTTCGATTAAAAATCTCCGGCCTCTGCGGGAGTAGGATATGCGTATTCTGGATTTACTTTTTTCCGTCCCCTATCTTCTGCGGATTATCGCGTCCCTTGTGGGTATTCTTTTTTTGCAGAAAATCACAAAGAGTCTGGGCTGGGCCCTGGTTGCCGGCGTTTTCATCCTCGCCCTGTGGACGGGGCATTCACCGGCTTCTGTTCGGGATGTGGCCTTTGCGCGGCTTTTTTCGCCGGACACCCTTTTTCTCGCGCTGGTCATTGCCGGCGTTATTTGGCTAAGTTCCCTGATGTCCGAGGCGGGTATGATGAAGGACCTGGTTACAAGCCTGCGCTCGCGTCTCTCGCGGCGGAATCTTCTGGCTGTTTTACCCGCGGTTGTGGGGCTTCTGCCCATGCCTGCGGGAGCGCTTTTTTCCGCCCCGCTTCTGGATGACGCCGACGACGGAAAAAATCTGAGTCCCCTGCGGAAAACGCGGGTAAACTACTGGTTCCGGCATATTTGGGAATTCTGGTGGCCCCTTTATCCCGGGGTTCTTTTGGCCGCGGATTTAACGGGTCTACCCATCTGGAAGCAGACGGGACTCATGATGCCCCTGTTTTTTGCCGCAGCCGGCGGGGGATTTATCTTTCTTCTCAAGGGGATTCCGTCCGGTCCGCCGCAGCCGCGGGCCGCCGGGGACAAAGCGTTTTTTCCCCTTGTTCTGCCGACGGTAACGGTTATCGGCGTGTACGGCCTTCTTTTGCTTACGGTTCCGGCTCTGGGGCGTTTTAATAAATACCTGCCCATGGTAATAGGCGTTGTCTGCGGAATCCTGGTTTTACAGATTCAGCGCCCGGCTTCCGGGGCTGTTTGGAAAAAGGTGCTTTTGTCGAAACGCACTTTGGGCCTTGTTATTATTGTCGTCCTTGCCCGTGTGTATGGGGCGTTTATCGAGGCGAGGCTGCCCGGCGGAACTCTTCTTATGGATGCCCTGCAGGGGGAGCTTGACGCCTTCGGTATTCCGGCGCTGCTTCTTGTTATTATCATCCCTTTTGTGTCCGGCCTTACCACGGGAATAACCGTGGGTTACATAGGCGCGAGTTTTCCGGTGGTGTTGTCCCTCGCGGGGCCGGATACCGGAGGGCTTTTTGCTACACTGATTTTGGGATACGGCTGCGGTTTTATAGGCATGATGCTGAGCCCCATTCACGTATGCCTTATCGTAACAAACGAATACTTTAAAACAAATTTGTTTGAAAGCCTTATGGGGATTGCGCGCCCCGCGCTGTTTGTTTTTATCTGCGCGGCCTTTTATTCATTCCTGTGGAGTTTCGCGGGATAACACCTGAGCCGGTTCCAAAATGAAAACCGTAATCATTCGCGCGCATTTTTTGCGGCAAAGCCGCAAAAAACCGGGCTTTCCGGGGGTTCCGCCGCTGGCGCGGCCACTTCGCGCCCCTTCAATCCCTTGCGCCCCACGGACTTCAAAAAATGGTTTCATTTTGGAACCGGTTCACATAAGAAAATAATTCTAACCGCCAAGTCGAAAAAGTCGAAGACGGGCTGGCCGCAATTTCCGCCCGCCTGCGGCGGGAACGCTATCACGGAAATGTGCGGAAGGGAGATAACCAGCACGGCAATTGCTGCGCAATTGCGTTATATTCACCAGCTTTGGTGACAACCGTGAAGCGCACTGGCGGCTTTCACCGCAATTTCCGCCCGCCTAACGGCGGGACCGCTATCACGGAAATTGCGGAAGGGAGATAGCCCGAAAGTGCAATTGCTGCGCAATTGCGTTATATTCACCAGCTTTGGCAGCAACCGTGAAGCGCACTGGCGCCATTCACCGCAATTTCCGCCCGCCTGCGGCGGGAACGCTATCACGGAAATTGCGGA
>JAISQU010000353.1 GCA_031274005.1 Spirochaetales bacterium | reverse complement strand
AAGTTCCCTGACGCTTCTTTTTATGGCGCCCCTGCTCGCGATTATCGCCCTCAAGGTAGGGCCGCCGGAACAGGTTATGATCGCCATTTTCGGGCTGAGCGTTGTGTGCATGCTGGCTTTCGACAGCATGTCCAAGGGCCTGCTTGTGGGTTTTGTTTCTTTGGTTCTGGCCACAATAGGCCAGGACCCCCAGGTGGGTTTTCCCCGCTTTACCTTCGGTTCGATTAATCTTGTCGGCGGCGTTTCTCTTGTTCCCATTTTGATTGGCTTGTTTTCCCTGCCCGAGGTTATCAGAATGCTGGAAACCGAAAGCGAAACCATTGTGGAGGCGGCCAATCCGGGTAAAATTTCTTTTAGCCTCGCGGACCTTCGGGGAAACCTGGGAAATCTTATCCGCTCAACCATAATCGGCATAGGCATAGGCATTGTACCCGCCGCGGGGCCGGATATCGCCGCCTTTATCGCCTACAACGAGGCGAAAAAAAATTCAAAACATCCCGAACTTTTTGGCAAGGGCGCCGCGGACGGCCTTATAGCTTCGGAATCCGCGAATAACGGCGTTACAGGAGGCTCGCTTATTCCGCTTTTGTCTCTCGGAATTCCCGGCAGCGCTCCGGCGGCGATATTTCTGGGCGCTATGTATATTCACGGCCTGCGTCCGGGTTCCTCCCTTTTCAGGAACAACGCCGATATTGTGTATACCCTTCTCATTGGTTTCGCGGTTATTAATATTCTTATGTACTTTGTGGGGCTTCTTTTTTGCCGCTGCGCCACCCACATCCTGAAACTGCCCCGGAGCATTTTGGCTACATCAATTGTCATTCTGGCTGCGGTGGGTTCCTACGCCATTAACCGGAATATGTTTGATGTTCTGCAAATGTATGTCGCGGGAGTTTGCGGGTACATTATGGTGAAAAACGGGTATCCCCTGTCTCCGGTGGCCCTGGCCCTGCTCCTGGGGGGTATGCTGGAACAGGCCATAAGCCAAACCGCGGTCATGTATCCCGACAATATTCTTGAAATGTTTACCCGGCCCTATACTCTGGTGTTTACCGCTCTGGTTCTTGTTTCGTTTTTCTGGCCCCTCATTTCCCGCGGCCTGAAACGGGCGTTTAACAAAAAACCCCCTGATAAAACGGAGGTATTCTGATGTCCGGCATAATTATCCGCGCCGCCCGGATTCTGGAAGGCGGGGGTCTGAATCCTCTTGAGAACGGGGCGCTTGCTGTCCGCGGCGGCTGTATAGAGTTCGCCGGTTCCTCCGCGGAAGCTCAAAAAAAGTATCCTGGTTATGAAACCCTGGATTTGGGGGATGTTACGCTTTTGCCCGGCATGATCGACTGCCACAGCCATACGTCAATGGATGCGAAGGTTCCGGGGCATCTGGATATGATGAACGATCCCGCGCCGGAGCTTGCAATCAGGGCGGTGCGCTACGCGCGGGAAGATCTTGCCGCGGGCATTACGACTGTCCGCGTCCTGGGGGACAAGCATTACGCGGACGTGGCGGTCCGCCGCGCCATTAACGCGGGAGAGATTCCCGGCCCGCGCCTTCTTGTGGCGGGAATCGGTATGCGCGGTATTCACGGCCACGGTTTTGTAGGCGTTCCGCATACCGGCGTCCAGGAGTTCCGCGCAACCTGCAGGGAAAATATGCTGCGCAAGGCGGACTGGCTGAAAATTTTTGTTACAGCCGGAGCGCCGCCGGTAAACGGGACGCATATTCCGTCGTTTGTTTCTCTTGAAGAAATTGAAACCGTAACCGGCGAGGCGAAACGTTTTGGTATTCGTACCAGCGCGCACTGCATCGGCGGCGAAGGGCTTGTAAACTGCGTAAAGGCCGGTATCGATGTTATCGACCACGCCTACTGCGCCACCGCAGATGACCTGAAACTGATTCGGGACAGCGGGCGGGCCATTTGCCTGACGCCCGGCGTTTTTATGAATCTTGAGCGTAACAAAAACAATCCGCCCCTGGTTGCCCGGAATACCGAACTTGGACGGCAGCGGGTTATCGAAGTTATGAGCGCAATCGTAAGCAGCGGGGTTTTCTACGCAATCGGCAGCGACGCCCTGCACGGCGGCCTGGCTTTGGAAGCCGCCCACGCGCTGCAGTTGGGCGCGTCCGTCCGGGAAGCCCTTCTGGGCGTTACGGTAAACGCCGCCGCCCTCTGCGGCGTGAACGACCGCGGCCGGCTTTCTCCCGGCAAGCTGGCGGATATTATCGCGGTGGAAGGCAATCCGCTGGAAAACATCGGCGATTTGAAAAACCTTGTATTCGTCATGAAAGACGGCCTCCGGTACCTGTAACCAGTATAGCGGCATCCCGCGGTTTTTCATGAGCGCCTTGAGATTTTTCCCCTTGTAGTGAATATTATATTAATAGAGCCGGTTCCAAAACTACGAAAACCCGTGGGGCGCAAGGGATTGAAGGGGCGCGAAGCGGCCGCGGCCGCGGCCGCAGGCCGGGGCGGAACCCCCGGAAAGCCCGGTTTTTGCCGAGCAAAAATGCGCACAGCGATATTTTGGGACTGGCTCAATAGATTTGAGAGAAACCCGGCCGGATTTCCGAACGAGGCTGATATTAAGGGGGGTGTCCCGGTGATTAACTTAATATTTATTGTTCCCTACGAGGAACTGCGCCCCTTGGTGGAAGAGGTGCTGGAGGAGTATAAGCCGGATGAACAGATCATCCCTTCCATCTGCGTCTTCAAAACATGGGAGATAGGGGGCGTATCCTTTCCCGGCGACGTAATTATTTCCCGTGGTTTCACTGCCCAGATACTGAAAAAACAATATCCCGATTTGATATGCGTGCCGCTTAAAATTTCCGGTTACGATATTATCCACGCCGTGAACAAAGCCATGCGGATGTACCGGCCCCGGAAGATCGGCCTTATCGGTTCTTATCTGATGGTCTACAACATCGAGAATCTGCGGGCCATTTTCGATATAGAGATCATCACCTATCCTGTGGATAATATTGACGATACCCCCGCCGCTTTGGATAAATCCAGGCGGGACGGCTGTGATTGTTTTATCGGCGGTTTATCATTGATGGCATGCTGCTCCCGTGAGGACAGGGCCGTTATGATTGAAACCGGGAAGGCCGCTATTATTCAGACCCTGGACGAAGCCGTCCGGCTTACCCTGCGGACCCGAATTGAACGCAACCGCGCCGCCGGCCTGCGTACAATTATAAACCATTCCCGCCAGGGCGTGGTGTTTATCGACGAGGCCGGTACGATTACCGCTGTCAACGAAACCGCCGCCCGGTATCTGCAAGCGGACAAGGGCTGGATTGGCCGCAAGGGACGGGAGGCTCTGCCTTTTCTCAGTTCCTTTCTGGACGAGGTTGAACGGACCGGCGCGGACCTGACCAGCGAAATTATCACCGTGGCGGATCAATTACTGGCTATCGATTTTATCCCCGCGGTTCACGAACACAGTACCGTGGGAATTATCCTGTTTATCCAGAGTGTCAGCCGCATTCAAAAGGACGAATCCCTCATCCGTAAGAAAATTCACAGTAAGGGACTCAAGGCGAAATACACCTTTGCCGACATCCTCTGCACCGGCGGCGTCTTTGACCGCGCGCTGAATCAGGCCCGCCAGTTTTCTCAGGTGGAAAGCCCCATTCTGATAACCGGAGAATCGGGCACAGGCAAGGAACTTCTGGCCCAGGGCATACACAACGCCAGCCCCCGCAGGGACGGGCCCTTTGTGGCGATCAACTGCGCGGCCCTGCCGGAAAACCTGCTGGAAAGTGAGCTTTTCGGTTACAGCGAGGGCGCTTTTACCGGCGCTCTCAAGGGCGGTAAACCGGGGCTGTTTGAACTGGCCCACGGAGGATCGCTTTTTTTGGACGAAATATCCGAAATTCCTGTTTCCTTTCAAAGTAAACTTCTGCGGGTATTGCAGGAGAACGAGGTGCGCCGCATAGGAGACGATAAGGTTCTTTCAATAGATATTCGGGTTATTACCGCGACCAACCGCGACCTTCGGGATCTGGTACGCCGGGGGCTTTTTCGCCGGGACCTGTTGTTCCGGCTGGATGTGCTTGCCGTAAACATTCCTCCGCTGAGGGAACGGCCCGGTGATATTATCGATCTTTTTGACCGGTATATCGCGGAGTTTTCGCGGAAATATCACAAGGAGATTGTCCCTGTTTCCGGCGAGGCCAAACAGCTTTTGCGGCAGCACAGTTGGGAAGGCAATGTTCGGGAACTGCGCAACATAGCCGAAAGGATCTGCGTGCTGAATGATTCCCGAACGATAATTGGCGGGGATATTGTGCGCGAAACCCTCTACGGCCCCGCGCCGCTTTTCGGCGGTCCCGCCGGAGAAGCCTGCCCTGCGCCGCTTGCGGAAGAGGAAGTTCTGCTCTCCCTCATTGAAAAATATGCGGGACACAAGGGGAGAATCGCCGCCCACCTCGGCATAGACCGTAGTACGCTCTGGCGGAAGCTGAGAAAGTACCGGATACAGAATTAATATGTTGCAGGTACGATAAAATGCAACATATTATGCAACACAGAATTCGTGCAGAGGGTGATTTTGTTGAAATTATTTCGTATTATTATTCATAATTTCCGTATATTTATCTAAATTATGTCCCGAATGAGAGTTTTTTTATTGAACGCAGCGGCCCTGCAAACTTGGAACGGGATTTGCTTAAAATAAGACACGAGGAGCCTGTCGGACTTCTAACGAATACGAGCCGAAGACGGCTTGCATGTCGCGGGGCCATTGCGGCAATGGCCCCGCCCTGCGCGCAACAGGCTCCCGGGTTGCGCCGGGCCGCGGCGCGGAGAAAAAGGAGATTTTCCATGGCAGGAGTATTAATCGTAAGCATGTTTTTCCTGTTGATGCTTTTGGGAATCCCCATAGCCTTCTCTCTTTGTTTGGCGGCCCTGCTGTATATGGCGGTGTTTGTGGATATACCTTCCATCATTATCGCCCAGCAAATTCTCAGCGGCGTGGATAAATTTACGCTCATGGCGATTCCTTTTTTTGTGGTGGCCGGTTCCCTTATGGAGTTCGGCGGGATTTCAAAGCGTATCGTTAATCTCTCAAAATCGGTTGTGGGGACTCTTCCCGGCGGCATGGCGATAGTTACGGTTATATCCAGCATGATTTTCGCGGCCATGACGGGCGCGGGGGCGGCCACGACGGCGGCGGTGGGCAGCATTATGATTCCCGCCATGAAAGATCAGGGTTATGATCCTGATTTCGCCTGCGGTTTGCAGGCCGCCGCCGGTATTTTCGGCCCCCTTATTCCGCCCAGCATCCTGATGGTATTGTACGGCATAACCGCCGGAACTTCGGTGGGGGATATGCTGCTCTCCGGCCTTCTTCCCGGTATTTTTCTCGGCTTTCTGCTCATCATGGTTGTTGTTATAATGTGTATACGCAGAGGCTATAAGGGAGAGGGCCGTTTTCAGCTTAAAAATGTTGTTACGTCTTTTATCGATTCCATCTGGGCCATCTTCGCGCCGGTTCTTATTCTAGGCGGCATCTATTCGGGAGTTTTTACCCCTACGGAGGCCGCGGGGGTTACCTGTTTTTATAGCCTTATCATCGGTTTATTCGTTTACCGGGAAATCAAATTTGAGGCCGTGTGTCAAATCATGTTTAAATCCTTCAAGCTCGCGGCGGGGATTATGCTGATTGTCGGCAGCACGCAGGCTTTTGGCTGGGTCCTCACACGGGAGCGGATTCCCCAGGCGGTGGCCCTGTGGTTTAACTCGGTTATCAGCAGCCCCACGGTTTTCCTGTTCGCGGTGTGCGCCATGCTGCTTGTGGCCGGATGCTTTATCGACGCCGTGCCCGCCCTGCTTATACTGGCGCCCATTCTTGTTCCCGCGGCAATAACGTTCAATATAGACCTTATCCACTTTGGGGTTGTGATGGTCGTGACCCTCTGCATAGGCCTTGTCACGCCGCCTGTGGGCATTAACCTGTTCGTGGCCTCTTCTGTGGGTAACCGCCCGGTTCACAAAATAGTGCCCAAACTGCCTCCCTTTCTTTTGACTATTCTTTTCGGCATGGTGGTGGTGGTTCTTTTTCAGCCGTTGGCGACATTCTTGGTATATTTGAAAAAGTAATAAAAACATTTTTTCAGGAGGAAAATAATGAAGAAGATTTTACTGTGTGTGTGTTTACTGTGCGCGGCGGGGGCCTTGTATGCGGGCGGGGGCGGTGAGGCGGCCGGAGGCGGTGAGGCGGCGCCCATCAAGCTGAGCGCCTTTGCCGGGTCCCTTCCCAAAAACACGCCTACCGGCGCCGGCATGCAATTCTTTGTCAGGCAGATCAACGAAAAATCCGGCGGCAGCCTTCAGGCGTCCGATTACTACGACACCGAGCTGGGGGACGCTACATCTCTTATCCAGGGCCTGCAGCACGGAACGGTTGACATCGGCGTTTGCGGCGATTCCTATTACTCCGGCCTTGTGCCCGAGATTCAGGTCTACGAACTGCCCTTCCTTTTTTCCAGCGTGGAAGAAGCCCGCAAAACCGTGGACGGCCCCACAAAGGACATCATCTTTAAAAAGCTCGACGAAAAAGGCATAATCGGCCTGTGTTTCTGGGAAAACGGTATGCGCCAGCTTTCCAACAATGTGCGCCCGGTAAAAACCCCCGCGGACCTCAAGGGAATAAAAATGAGGACCCTGCCCGCCACCGTACAGGTTGAGGCCTGGAAGGCCCTTGGCGCCCTGCCCACCAGCATCGACGCTTCGGAGCTGTATACGGCCCTGCAGGTCGGTACGGTGAGCGCCCAGGAAAACCCCCTGGCGGAGATTGAGTTCCGCAAGTTTCACGAAGTCCAGAAGTACATCAGCCTTACCAACCATGTGTATACGCCTTTTCTGTTGTCCCTCAGTAAAGTAACCGCGGGCAAACTTTCGGGCGAACAGCTTCAAATCGTTAAGGACGCCGCCATAGCCGCCCAGAAGCTGCAGCGCGATGAGGCTACCAAGGCAAACGCTTCGGCGAAACAGAAACTCCTTGATAAGGGCGTTACCTTTGAAGAGAACCCCGATTTAAATAAGTTTAAGGAACTTACCGCGCCGGTGTACAAAATTTTTACCGACGCGAATGGCGACGCGATTTTAAAGGCGATTCAGGGCCGCTGAGGTTCTTCAGGCGGGGTCCGCCCCGCCATACGTTTGAAAAAGGGAGGCGGCATGAGACGCATTGTAGATTTATGTTTACCCATAGAGGAGCACTGGCGGTACGGCATTAAATTTTCACAACCCCGGTCTCACGCGAAAGGCGATCCCTGGCAGTGTACCGCCTATAATCTGGAGTCCCACTGGTTTACCCATATTGACGCGCCCCTGCATCACGATCCCGGGGGCGAGACCCTTTCGGCCTATCCCCTTCAGGACTGGTGCATGGGCGAGGCCCTTATTCTGGACCTGACCGGAGTAGGGGACAATGAAGGCATTAGCGCGGATATGCTGAAACAGGCCGCCGGGGCTTATGATAAACACTTCGACTACCTTATCCTGCGCACGGATCGCGCCAAAAAGGTATCCTGGAGGAATCTTGAGTTTTGGGATAATTCCCCCTATGTTACCGAAGACGGGGGCGAATGGATTCGGGATTATCACCCCAAGGTCGTTGGCTACGATTTTGCCCAGGATTACGATATTCGCAAAATTCGCACCGCGAAAAATCTTAAAGAAGAGATTCGTCAACCCGTACACGAACATGTACTTGCCGAAGGGAAAATACTTCAGATTGAATATATGTATAACCTCTGGAGTATAGGCGCTCCTGTCTGTACAATTGTTGCCCTGCCTCTGGCCATACCGGATATTGACGGTACACAAATACGGGTTATCGCTATTGTGGAAGATTAGGAGGAAAGCCCTGTGAGAAGTACCGGAGTTACAAAAGCCGCCCGCGCCATAGAAAATTGCATAGGCTGCCTTGTGGTGGTTACGATTTGCCTTGTTACCTGCGGCGTCGCGGCGCGGATGCTGAATATCGCCGTCGCGTGGACGGACGAGCTTCTGCGCGCGATTTTTATCTGGATCATTTTTATCTCCGCGGCCATCGCCTATAAAACCGGTAATCTTATAGGCTTTGATCTTCTGGAAGAGATGCTGTCCAAGCGCCCTGTTCTGTCCAAAGTCCTTAAACTTATACAGCACACGGGCGCGATTATTTTCAGTCTTTTTTTATCGGTTCAAACTTTTAAAATAATCTCGACCCAGATGAGCACACAGGAGTTTACCCCGGTTCTGCACATCCCCCTGTGGCTTATTAACCTTGGCTGTTTTATCGGCAGCGTTATAATTCTTCTTTTCGCGCTGGAAAAACTCCTGCGGCTGTTCC
>JAISQU010000316.1 GCA_031274005.1 Spirochaetales bacterium | reverse complement strand
CTTTTGACCTTCATAAACTACAATAGCTTTATAGGGCCTCGGTTCTGACGCAATCACGGAACAAACAAAAGATGCTTTTGTTTGTTCCGCTTTTAGTATCACACGCTTTCGCGTGCGTTGGAACCGGCTCAGAAACAACTCTACTATCGTCTGCAGCACCCGCCCCGGCTAGAGCCGGAATCAGCGCTGATATTCGTATAATCCCAGATCAATGTCTCAAACCCGCTTACTTCTTTTTTTATTTCCTCAATGTTGAGCGCGTTTATATCGTCCACAACTTTTACATAGCCGTAAAAACTGAAATCGTCGGTGGAAAAATCAAAGTCGTCCGCCGGATTCAGATACAGGGAGAGAGGCCCTTCGCGCAGCGGTACAACCGTTTCAAACGCAGGGAAGAGCAGGGCGGTGATGGCATCGCTGCCGGATATGTTGTTAATATTCCACTTGGCGTCGATTTGTTTTTGTACCACCACGACGGCGGGGAGAAACCTGTCTTTGCCTATATCTATTGTTACATACTGTACGCCGTCCCTGATTTCCGCTACCGCCACCGCGTCTGTGGGAATCTCGTATCCCGCGGGCAGGCTTTCCTGAGCCTCAGGGCCAGCCTCCGGGGCCAGGGCGGCGGCCGAGCCTTCCAGAGAGCCGGGTTCCACAACGGTTATGGAACTGCGTATCATCCCCATCCAGCAGCTATAGGCAAAGCGGCCTGTTTTTGCGGGCGTAAACTCCACCACATTGTCTCCGGGTTTAAAGCTGACCTGAATATTATATTCGGGAATATACATCCTGTTATTGCAGCCGTTTATGCTGCCCTGCGGCGCGGTAATCGTCCACCTGACCGGAGTTCCCGCTTCCACGGTGATAGGCTGGTAACGGCCCGAAGACAGGGTTGTTCTGACGAGCTGGACGCCGCCTTCCTTTGTAAAGGATGTCTGTACCGAGTTCGCCCCGGCCCCTGCGGAGGCCGCCGGCGAACCGCCTGAAAAATCAAAATCGCCGAAGGAAATGCCCGACAGGCTGAACCCGCTGGACAGCATGGACAGGCCCAGCACTACAACCAGAATCGCCCCTGCGTGCATAATTTTCCCCGTAAATCTTTTGCTTAAAATCGAGCTCAAAGTCCCCAGGCCGAACATCAGCGGAACCGTCCCCAGGCTGAACATCAGCATAGCCGCCGCGCCCTTGAGAGGATCGCCCGTGGAGAGGGCGTAGATCTGCATGGCCTGTAAAGGCCCGCAGGGCATAAGCCCGTTCAGAAGACCCACATAGAGGGGGCTGCCGCTGCGCTTTCCCTGAGGCGGCGAAAGTTTCCGCGAAAAGATTTTCGGCATACGCGGCGCGAGCCTCCGCAGAAAGGGAATCCCCAGCATGTTCAGGCCCATGATAATCATAAACGCCCCCGCGGCAAGCTGAACGATTCCCCTTGCCCCGCCGGAAAAACTCACGACCGAACCCAGGCCGCCCACAATCGCGCCCACGAGCGTATAAGAAACAACCCTGCCCGCGTTGTACAGAAAACCGGGCCGCAGGGCCGAAAGCCTCTGCGCGCCGCTCCGCGCGGCGTGGGGAATACACTGCGAAAGGTTTATGCCTCCGCACATAGCCAGGCAGTGAACAGATGTCAGAAGGCCGATGACAAACAACATCCCGTAGCCCATACCCGTTTCGGCGAGCGGCAGGCTGGTGAACATCCCCGTAAATCCGAAGCGCTGCAAAAGCACATACAGGGCCAGAATAATGATAAGCGTCCCGATAAGGTTGTTTACCCGTATGCCTTTCCCCGCGCCCCGCGAGGCCGTGTACCCCAGTCCCGCGATAAGCGTTATAATCCCGCCGGGGGAAATCACTTCCGACTCATACTCCACGCGGGCGATACCGCTCCCATAGTTTACTTCCGCAGCCCGTATGCCCGCCGCAGCCCGCAGCCCCCGCTCTATTCTGAGCGCGCAGTTTGCGCAGCTCATGCCGCCTACGCGCAGTTCCGCTGTTTTTATGCTGGATTCCATATTACGCCGTCCTTTTTCCATCTAACGTTCCGGCATACATAATAAAAGAAAGGTGTGAAGATTTTATGAAGGCGCAAAATTTTTTTCCGAGAGAATCCTCCTCGCGGTACGCTGCATAGGAGTTGTTCGGAAACTTTCGTTTTTGAACAACTCCTACTATAAAGCGCCTTGAATTTTGTCTATTTTTTCATACATGTTAAGAAAAATTCTCACGAATATATCCGAACGGGCTAAGTCCTTTTCCGGAGCAAGGGCTGATGAACCATGCCTTTTCCCATCAGGGCAGCGGCTTTTTATTTTGAGGAATATCCGGTATGGAGGCGAAACCCTTTTCAAGTTCCTCATCGGAGGGTACGTGGTCGGTCATGGTTTTTTCGTTGTAGGCCATGTACGCCGTCATATCGAAGTAGCCGGTTCCCGTCAAACCAAAGAGTATGGTTTTCTTCTCGCCGGTGCGCTTGCATTCAAGAGCCTCGTCAATCGCCGCCAGGATTGCGTGGGATGATTCGGGCGCGGGAAGGATGCCTTCGAGTTTCGCGAAGCGCACCGCCGCGTCAAACACATCGGTCTGCAATGCAGAACGGGCTTCAAGATGGCCGTCATGGTAGAGTTTCGACAGAGTGGAGTTCATGCCGTGGTAACGCAGGCCGCCCGCGTGGTTCGCCGAGGGGATGAAACCGCTGCCCAGAGTATACATGCGCAGAAGCGGCGTTGTTTTCGCCGTATCGCCGAAGTCGTAGGCAAAGCGGCCCCGCGTAAAGGACGGGCAGGAGGCGGGCTCCACAGCGATAAAGCGGGTTTGCGAAGCGCCGGAGAGTTTTTCTCCCATAAAGGGCGCGATAAGCCCGCCCAGGTTTGAACCGCCGCCCGCGCAGCCTATGATGATATCCGGCTTGATATTGTATTTTTCGAATGTGGCCTTTACCTCCTGCCCTATGATGGACTGGTGCAGAAGAACGTGATTCAGAACGCTGCCCAGAACATAGCGGCACTGCCCGGTTTTCACCGCGGTCTCAATCGCTTCGGAAATTGCGCAGCCCAGAGAGCCGCCGGTCTGGGGATTGGCGGCCAGAATTGCGCACCCCGATTCGGTTGTATCTGAGGGGGAGGGGATAAGCCGCGCGCCGTAGGTTTCTATAAGGGCCTTGCGGTAGGGTTTTTGCTGCGAACTCACCTTAACCATATACACGATGAGCTTAAGCCCGTAAAACGCGCAGGCCATTGCCATTGCCGAACCCCACTGCCCCGCGCCTGTTTCGGTTGTCAGCGTGGTAAGCCCTTCTTCCTTTGCGTAGTACGCCTGGGCCGCCGCGGAGTTGAGTTTGTGCGAACCCGATGTGTTTGTTCCCTCGAACTTGTAATAGATTTCGGCGGGAGTCCCCAGCTCCTTTTCCAGAAAATACGCCCGGATGAGAGCCGACGGCCTGTATGCCTTGTAGAACTGCTGCAAACCCTCCGGAATGGGTATAAGCCGGGTCGTCTGGTCAAGCTCCTGTTTTACCGTTTCTTTGCAGAACACAGGTTCAAGATCGGCTGCTGTCGCGGGCGCCAGCGTTCCCGGATGCAGGATTGGGTCGGGTTTGTCTTTCATATCGGCCCGCAGGTTGTACCAGTTTTTGGGCATCTCGTCTTCAGCAAGATACAGGCGGGTCGGGATTTTCTGTGCCATGACTTTTGTCTCCTTCAAAATAGTAATTAGTATGTTTCTTTATGTAGAAACATAGCCTGTTTTTTGATGCTTGTCAAGTCAAATTTCAGTTTTGTTGCTATGGGTGCACCCCTGTTCTGTTCGTTCTCTTGCCAGGGCAACAGCACTTACCCCCACGATGAACAATTTATTTGCACGAAGTACAAAAAGACCGTGGGGCGCAAGGGATTGAAGGGGCGCGAAGCGGCCGCGCCAGCGGCGGAACCCCCGA
>JAISQU010000311.1 GCA_031274005.1 Spirochaetales bacterium | reverse complement strand
TATATCGATGTAATAAGCGGGGCAAGGCGTATTTTCCCCTCTCCCACCAGGGCCAGCCCGCGTTTCCAGGCGCTGCGCGTATGGGACATGGAGCCTGTCATGCGGATTTCCTTTACAACAAGGGCGTCGAGGTCAACCGGCGCTTTTTTACCAAAGAGCCCCACCTGGGTATAGCGGCCCCTTTTCCTGATAAGTTTCAGGCCCGTGTCCACAGCGGGCGCAGCCCCGGAGCATTCGATAAAAACATCGGCCCCGTCGCCGCCGGAGGCTTCGGCCACGAGCGCCGCCGCGTCCTGCGTTAATACATCCACGGTTGTTTCTATGCCGAGCTCGCGGGCAACTTCAAAACGGCGGGCGTCGGATGTTGTTCCTGTCAGGATAACCCTGCCGCCTTCGGCAATGGCCGCCTGGGCGGCGATAAGCCCCATGGCGCCGGGACCGGATACAAGCACCACGTCGCCCGCGCCCACTTTGGTTTGATCAAGAACGGCGTGCACCGCGCAGACCATGGGCTCCGACAGAGCGCCCTCTTCTAGGGAAATGTTAGGGGGTATGTGGTAAACATTGCTTTCGTCGCAGACTATGTACTTCGCGAAGGCGCCGTCTATGTTCAGGCCCTGCGCGCCCCGGCTTACGCAGATGGCGTAGTGGCCTGTACGGCACATATAGCACTCATCGCAGTGTATGCAGACATTTTCCGCCGTTACCCTGTCGCCGGGTTGAAAGCGCGTAACGGCCCCGCCGGTTTCCGTAACCGTGCCGCAGAACTCGTGGCCTATAATGACGGGGGGATTCACCGGGAACTCGTCCTTCATAACATGGATGTCTGTACCGCAGATTCCGCAGGCGGCTATTTCGATTTTGACGCCCCTGTCTGTGCACACAGGTTCCGGCATATCCCGGATTTCCAGATTCCCCGGCCCGCGGGCCGTTTTTACCAGAGCTTTCATGGGCTTGCCTCCTTGTTTTCTGCCGAAAAATCCGCGGATTTCACAGGTCGTATGCCGCGGACGGGTCCAGTTCTTTTCCCGTATACACATAAAACTGCCGATACGCCTGACTCATCAGCATCTGCTCACCGTAAATAACCGCACAGCCCGCGGCGAGCGCGCGTTTCAAAAAAAGTGTTTCCCGCGGACTATAGACCATGTCGTAGACGGTTTCGGTTCCGCGAAAGGCCCGCGCCGCGAGGGGGTCCAGGTCTTCCCAGGGGCTCATGCCCATTGTTGTTGAGTTGACGATAAGCTGCGCGTACTCCTCAATAAGGGCGAGGCCCTGTTCGCCGGGGCGGACCCACCTTACCCGCTCTTCGCAAAGGCCAAGCGCTTTTTGTATATCCCCGCACAGCCGCCGCGCCCTGTGCGCCGTGCGGTTTACAACCAGAACACGGGCGCCTTCCCGGGCAAGAGCATACACCGCAGACCGGGCGGCCCCTCCCGCGCCGATAACCGCCGCGCGGAGTCCCGAAAGACCGGCCGGAAAAGCCGCCCGCAGGGGCGCAAGAAATCCTTCCACATCGGTATTGTACCCGTACAGGCCGTCTTCCCGCGGCTTCACCGTGTTGCACGCCCCTGTCCCCCGCACGGCGTCCTCGGTATGCGCGCAGAATCCGGGTATCTCCTCCTTAAAAGGAACAGTTACCGAAAACCCCTCTATGTTCAGTTTGCGTACGACAGGCAGAAAATCCTCCACCCTGTCCACATGAAAGGGAACATAGACCCCGTCTATACCCAGCTTCGTATAGCCGGGGTTGTGAATATGGGGAGACTTTGAGTGCAGTATGGGGCTGCCGATAATGCCAAAGACGCGGGTAGCCGGGCTTTGGCTGTGGTAACGGTACACTGTGTCCAGCGTTCGCGGGTCGATCAGGCCGGGGGCGAGCGCGTCTCCCGCGGGAGAGGCAAAGGTAAGCCAGGAACCCAGCCGGGGAGCAAGGACGCGGGCCGCGAAGCCGAACTGCCCCATACCCAGAAGAATCTTGGTCACATCCTGTAAATCGCGGAAGGCATCGATGAGGCGCGCAAAGTCGCGGCAGGACTTGGGCATGACGGCGGCCTTGGGAATATCGCCGGGCTTCCGCACAAGAGATCTGACGCGCCCGGTCAAATCCTCCGGCACGCCCGTAAAATCATGGAAGGACCGGATAATCCTCACGCCCTTCGCGCGGGCGGCCTCTTCCACATCGGGAAAATCCACGCCCCCCTCAAGGTCTATATACCGGAAGTTTCCCTTTTCCAGAAGCGACAAAAAAAGCTCCCGCCGCCTGTCCTCGCTTTCGCAGAAACGCCCGCCGTCTTCGGGCTTGCGCAGGGTCAGGATGAGGGGCAATTCCCCAAGGGCCTGAAAAAAACCCGGCCAGTCCTCCCCCCCCGGATCCGCGAGAAAATCGGCGCGCAGTTCCGCCCCGCCTATATGTTTTTTGTACGCGCGGATTTCCTTCAGATTCTCCGGCAGCGCCGCGCCGGAAAGAACCAGAAAAATCATTAAAAATCACCCCTGTAGATGTAAATATCCTCAAGGCCCTTTTCTCCGAAGAAAAGCCGCAGCCGTACAGGATAACCCTGCCCGGCAAAGTGGTAGAGAATCCAGTCATCCTCATCGTAGAAGGGTTTTCCCAAAACGGCAATAATTTCTTCACGGGCGCAGCCCATGCCTATATCCGAAAAAACCGCGCGAAAACCGGGCCCGAAGCGCAGCTGCCATACCCTGTCTTTGTACCAGAAAAGGGAAAGGCCGTCGTCGTACTCGAATACAACATCGTCCTGCCAGGACTCCTCACCCCGTGTGGAGCCGACCCGCAGGGGGGCTCCGAAACTCTGAAAGGCTTCTTCGAGGGTCGTCCCCAAAAGAAGGCAGGCGCCCTTAAACCATTCGTAAAAAGTGGATTTATCTTCCCCGGCGGCCTCGGGGGCGTCGTCGGCAAAGACCGGCGGTGTATATACAATGTATATACATACAAAAATCACAGCCAGGAGCCTGTTGCGCTTATGGCGGGGCCATTGCCGCAATGGCTTACTATGCATTTCCCAATGCCTTTGCCGCCTCCCGAACAAGCTGGGATGAACCCTGCTTCATGACAAGGGCGCGCCCGCCGCGTATCACAACGACAAGATTTTCCACCCCGCACAGGGCAACGGGAATATCGGAAAAAACACGGTTTCCCGCTGCGCCGGCGGCAAACACCGCGGGGGCCTCATCCTGATACAGCCGGGCGGCCTCGTCCCAACTGCCGACATCGTTCCATTCAAACGAAGCCCTGACCATGGCGGTTTTTGAGGATTTTTCCATAACGGCGTAATCGACTGAAATAGACGGAAGTTTTTCGTACAGGCTTTTCATATCCCGCGACTCGCCCCAAACGCGGACATCGCCGTCCGCAATCCTGCCTTTTTCCGGCGCGGTTTTTTCAGCAAGCCGCAGAAAAGGAAGCCATACATCCGGAGCGTGAGCCGCGAACTCCTCTTCCAGCGTTTTCAGGGAGAAAACAAACATGCCGGAGTTCCAGTAATAGTTCCCCGCGGCAAGGTACTTCGCGGCAGTGGCGGCGTCGGGTTTTTCCTTGAAAGACAGCACTTCAAAGCCCTCTCCCGCGGCTTGGCCCGCTTCTATGTAACCGTAGCCCGTGTTCGCGCCCTGCGGCGGAATGCCGAAAACAGCGACGTACCCCTGCGCCCCCAACCCGGAGGCTTTCGCAGCGTCGGCGGCAAAGTTCTCCCGCGGCCTGATAAGGTGGTCGGCCGAAAGAATAAGAACGCGGGCCTCCGGCGGCATGCGGCCCCGCAGGTACAGGGCGGCAAAGGCTATGGCCGGCGCGGTGTTGCGCCCCTCCGGTTCGGGCAGTACGGTGACGGCGGCCCCCGAGCGGACGCAGGGGGCCAGTTCCCTGATTGTAGCCTCAAGGTAACGCTCGTGCGTAACCACGACAAGCTCGGCTTTGGGGGCCAGAGCAAGGCCGCGTTCCGCGGTAAGGCGAAGGAAAGACTCGTCTCCGCCAAGGGACAAAAACTGTTTGGGCCTTTCAGGAGTGGACGCGGGCCACAGCCGGGTACCCGACCCGCCCGCGAGGATGACGATTGCTTCCATAATTGACCTAAAATGTAAAGGGTTACGGGAGAATTTGCAAGAAGGCGGAAGACAGGGGGACGCGGAAGATGAAGAACTTGGGCGCACCCCTGCCGCCGCGGAGCGGCGGCAGGGCCGGGCTTTTCGGGGGTTCCGCCCGCGCTGTGCGCGGGCCGCTTTGCGCCCCTCCAATCCCTTGCGCTGGCCCAAGGCCCCGCGCCTGCGGCGCGGAAGAAGTGCCATTATGGATAGATTATTTTACTAAAAATTTCATCATAGGTCTTCTTGGCCTCCACCAGTTTCCGAAGAGCTTCTACGGCGTCCGCGGACAAGGCGGCACGTATTTCGGCGGGGGCGTCTTCTTTGACTGTCAATGCCGGGGTTCGCGAGGGGTAGTATTTTTTGCGGACTGGAGTTTTAAGTTGATGAATTCAGCCAATTCCGCCAGCAGCGCTTCCCGCCACTGTTTTTGTATGGGGGTAACGGCAAAGAGTTCGATGGGTTCCCGCCGGAGGGCGGCGGCGATTTTTTCAAGCATGGTGTCGGTGGGGAAACGTTTCCCCGCCTCAATCATGGCTATATAATTGGGGGCGGTGTCCGCCAAATCAGCCAGTTTTAACTGGGAAAACCCCATTTCGTTCCGGTAGGCCTTTAGATTTTCAGCAAGGATAGTCCTTAATTTGGTCATATAAAACTTTACGCTATAGACTTTGAATTTACTGAACGCAGGGCTATTGACACAATGATTTTTACGTTATTATATAATACTAACTATAACGGTATGTTATAGTTTAAAAAATTGGTAGCGTGGGCTGCCGGAAACTCGTAAACAAGGAGATTGATATGAAAAAAAGATTTTTTGCTGTTTTAGCGGTTATAGGCTTGGCGCTGTGCTCAGTTCCGACCTTTGCCCAGACCGAGGCGGACTTTACGGTTGGCCTTACCGATGATGGCGAGGGGGTAGTCATCGAAAAATACAACGGCAAGGCAGCCAAGGCGGTAATACCCGCCAAAATACAGGGAATGCCGGTGAGGGAAATCGGGGATAGAGCTTTCAAATTTCTCAGCGAACGCGAAAGGCTCATTGCAGCAACCGACGCAATGATGATGAGCAGGACGGTTCAGGGAGCAGGAGCCGTTGAGGAGACCAGCGCGAGCTCCGTTACGAGCGTTGTTATTCCTTCAGGAGTTATCCGTATAGGGAATTCCGCTTTTTCAGGTCAAGGAAATTTGGTTTCCGTTACTATTCCGCCCACTGTTACCGCAATAGGCGATGGCGCTTTTGCCTACACATCTATTACCCAAATAACTCTCCCCGCTGCCTTGAAGACTATCGGGAAAGATATTTTTTCCGGCTGCTCTAAACTTGCGGCCGTAACGATCCCCGAAGGCTTCACCGTTATAGGGGAAAATCTGTTCGCGGAAACAGCCATCACCGCAATAACAATCCCTTCAACCGTCTCTCGTATAGCGGGGGGCGCTTTTGCAAATACACGTTTAAAATCAATTACCCTGCCGCCGGGCATAACCAAAATTGAAGGCGGTACTTTCAGCAACTGTAGCCTCACGTCAATTATCATTCCGGAAGGGGTTACGGAAATCGAGTCAGGCGCCTTCTCCGGTTGCGGAGCGCTGGCATCCCTTACCCTGCCATCCACTATCAAAAAGATCGCGGCAGGCGCTTTTAGGAATTGTTCCAGCCTTATCACGGTTACTATCCCCGACTCAGTAGAAACTATTTCCATGGATAATAGTGCTTTTACGGGCTGTCCCAAAGTCAACCTCGCAAGCCAGGCGGCTTTAAAAAAACGGGGCTATACGGGCAGGTTTTAACAGGAAACTTTAGCTTTGTTACCCCGGCAGTTTGCCGGGGAAATTTTTTACATTCACAGGAGGCCGTTATGGTTATGGATAATACGCTGATTGGTATAAAAATTGTTGGTGGTCTTGCTAATATCGCCGCTGATGTTGGTCAAAAAATTAGTCTTGAGGAATTATGCACGATTCTTTCAATACTTGGTCATCAAACGAGTACAGGGGAGGAATACGTGCAGCCTGGTAAGTTGGTTGGAGAAGCTATTAAAAAATATACAGATGATGGTAATTCAACAACCGCGAACAATATTAAGACAGTTTTTAACAGACCGGAATGCCGTTGATTCGCAAGCGGGTACATACCCCGCCCTTTAGGGCGTTTTGAACCCGGTAAGGTTTTGTTTGTTGGGGTATGGACCCGCATACAATCCATACCTTGCAGAGCGACGATACCTCGCCCTTCAGGGCGAGGAGAGTCATTTTTCACTTTTTAAAAATGGGTATTCTGCTTTGTAAATGTTAATATTTCAGGAGGGCGTATGAAAAAGTTTTCTGGGTTTTTAATTTTTATAATGATTTTAGCAACGTTTTTTTCCTGCGCCAGCACGGAAGGGAATACGGGCGGCGGAGACACGAATATGGAAGTTGACACGCCGCCGACGGCGGCGGACACAAACGGGGACGCGGGCGCGGATTACCTTTCGCTCGACCAGGCCATACAGCAGGCGGCGGACGATATTAGCGAAAAACTGTCCGCCGGAACGCGGGTATCGATTGTCGCCTTTGAATCGGAATCCGAAAACCTTTCCGATTACATAATGGACGAGCTTTCCGGCGCTTTGGTTGACAGCAGCCTGGAAGTGGCTGACCGCCGGAACCTTCCCTATATTTTTAAGGAACTTGATTTCCAGATGTCCGGTTTTGTAAGCGATGAGACGGCCCTTTCCGTGGGAAAGTTTCTGGGTGCGCAGCTTGTCATTACCGGGCAGTTTGTAAACGCCGGGGGCCGCTACCGCTGCCGCGTAAGCTCCATAAACGCCGAAACCGCGGTACACGCGACTTCCACGCGGCTTGACGTTCGCAATGACAAACAGTTAAAAGACATGCTTGCCAGCCTGAAAAACAATGTTCTGGTTAGCAAGGCCGCGGGTTACGGAACCGCCCCGCCCAAAACAGCCGGAACTTTCCTTGACCGGGGCATTCTTTTTGCGTCCCGCGGGGAATTCGAAATGGCCATAGAAGATTTTACCGAAGCAATCAAACTTAACCCGAACCTTGAGTCCGCCTATATACTGCGCGGCAATGCCTTATTTGCCAGCGTGTCCTTTGTAACGGATATTGG
>JAISQU010000255.1 GCA_031274005.1 Spirochaetales bacterium | reverse complement strand
ACGGTTGTCACCAAAGCTGGTGAATATAACGCAATTGCGCAGCAATTGCCCTGCCGGTTATGCCCCTATCCGCACATTTCCGTGAAAGCGTTCCCGCCGCAGGCGGGCGGAAATTGCGGGAAAAGTCACCAGTAGTCTACAGGCGACACAACAAAACTCCCGGGTAAAATGCAATTGCGCAGCAATTGCCCTGCCGATTATGCCCCATCCGCACATTTCCGTGAGAGCGTCTTCCCGCATCGGCGGGAGAAGTTGCCTGGATGACTCCTTCACAATTCCATTCCTGACTGCGTACATTTATGGTACGCGGTTGAAATTGCTTCACTTTTTGCGGTTTTCTAGCGATTTTAAGTATATGCGCTTGCTCGGCGTTTCGGCCTTGTCAGACTTCGCTGAAACGATTATACTTTTGATGATATTAGTTTCAAGAGGAGACAGACACTCATGAAAGCAAAGTCCGACTTCCCGACCGTAGGAGAGACCCTCCCCGAGGGCCAAAGGCCCGACGGCACCCCGTTCCGCGTTTTGATTGTGGATGATTCAATGTTTGTGGCGAAGCAGCTTAACCAGATTCTTACATCGGTTGGATTCGAGGTCGTCGCTACCGCCGCGGACGGTGAGGCGGGCCTTGAAAAATACAAGGAATTGTTTCCGAATATCGATTTGGTTACCATGGATATTACCATGCCAAAAATGGATGGAATAACGGCGCTGGAAAAAATCATCGAATTCGACAAAAACGCCACCGTTGTCATGGTAAGCGCTCTGGGAAAAAACGATTTGGTAAAAAAGTCCCTTCTGACCGGCGCAAAAAACTATATCGTTAAGCCGCTGGACCGGAAGAAAGTTCTGGAACGGATTGTAACATCCCTCAATAAGTAGAGGGAATCCGGGCCTTGCCAAAGACCTCCTGGGATTATGGGAACATTTCATCTGCTCGCGCGAAAAGCAGGACGGCTCATCCTGCTGATTTTTGTTGTGGTGACGCTTGTCTTTTTTGTTCCGTATATCATTCCGGAAGGCCCCGCCCGTGGCGTGAGAAACAGTGACGCCCCCGCCTTTGTTCGGTACGGGCAGTGGATGCTGGGTGTTCTGCGTTTCGACCTGGGCAGATCCCCGCTTTCGGGAGAAAAAGTTTCCACCCTCATTCTGCGCAGCTTTCCCCTGACCCTGGGCCTTTCCCTTTTGGGGATGGGCGTTGCCTGTCTTATCGCGCTGCCGCTGGGAATCCTGTCAGCCCTTAGGCGCCGCTCGCTGTGGGATTATGCGGGGATAATTTTTTCATGGACAGTCATGGCGCTGCCGGGTTTTTTGCTGGGGCTTCTTTTGCTTCTTGTTTTTGCCGCCCTGCTGGAGATTTTTCCCTTCTTCGGGGACGACGCGCCCCTGCATTTTGTTCTTCCTGTTTTGGCCCTGGGGCTGGGTCACGCGGCTGTACTGCTGCGCGTGGTACGCGCGTCCATGATTGAGGAACTGGGCAGGCAGTACATCACCATGGCCGTTTCCAAGGGGCTGCCCGATAAGATGACCCGCTGCCGCCATGCGCTGCGCAACGCCCTTCTTCCTGTTATTGGTTCTTTAGGTATGCAGTTCGGTTCCCTGCTGGGGGGCAGCCTCATCGTGGAGCAGGTCTTCTCCCTTTCCGGTTTGGGCAGGCTTGTTCTTTCGGCTGTTCATCAGCGGGATTTTCCCGTTATCCAGGGCTGCCTCATTTTTTTCGCCCTGATGTTTTGCTGCCTCGATTTTTTGGCCGGCATACTGTATGCGCATATCGGTCCCCGGACCAGGGTAAGATAGCATGAGCCAGGATGTTCTTCTTGACATAAAAGACCTGGCGGTGGAGTTTTCCGCCCGCCGCGGGCGCTTTCAGGCTCTGCGCGGCATAGACCTGACTCTTTTGCCGGGGCAGTTTCACGCTTTGGTGGGAGAGTCCGGCGCGGGGAAAACCGTTACGGCTTTCACAATTTTGCGGCTTTTGCCCGATTCCGCGCGGGTCGTGCAGGGCTGCGTATCTTTTCAGCATCACGACCTTCTTTCCATGTCCGGCGATGTTCTGTGTAATGTCCGGGGCAGGGAAATCAGCATGATCTTTCAGGAGTCCGCAAAATATCTGAACCCTTCAATGCGGGCGGACCGGCAGATTATGGAAAGCGTCCGCTTTCATCTGGGCTACTCCGACAAGGCCGCCTGGGAGTACACGCGGGACCTTTTCGCAAAGGTGGGACTTCCCCCGGACCGCGAGACCCTGGCCCGCTGCCCCCTTGAGTTTTCCGGCGGGATGCGCCAAAGGCTCATGATTGCCATGGCCATTGCCTGTACGCCCTTGCTGCTTATCGCCGACGAGCCGGCGACGGCGCTTAACGCGGGGACCCAAAAGCAGATTACCGGTCTGCTCAGGAAAATCCGCCTTGAATCGGGCATGGCGCTTCTCTATATGACTCACAATATCGGCCTTGTCAGGTATTCGGCTGATTATATCTCAATTATATACGCGGGTAAAATCATCGAGTCCGCGCCCGCGGATATTCTTTTTGAAGAGCCCCTGCACCCCTACACGCGCCTTCTTTTGGCCTGCATCCCCGGCTGGAACAAACGGGGCCGGCGTCTTGGAGAAATACGCGGCGCATCTCCGGGCCCCGGCGATATTCCCCCGGGCTGCGCTTTTCACCCCCGCTGTCCCCTGGCGCAGCCGAATTGCAGGGAAACCGTTCCCCCTCTGGTCAGAATGAAGAAAGCGCCGCACCGCTGCGCCTGCTTTTATCCGGGAAAGGAGTTTCCGCAGGCATGAGCGGCCCCATCCTTTTGGTACAGAATCTTTCAAAAACTTTTGCCGGCGCCGGTATTCCGCGCCGCGGCCGCTTCCCTGTTCTCAAAGATGTCAGTTTCAGCATTGAGGAGGGCGGCGTTTTCGGCCTTGTTGGCGATTCGGGGAAAACAACCCTGGCCAGGACGATTCTGTATCTCGACCCCCCGGACTCCGGCGAGGTGTTCTTCCGGGGAATACGCCTTTCAAGCCTTTCCGCCGGAAAACTGAGAAAGTTGCGGCCGCGGATGCAGGTCATCTTTCAGGATCCCCACAGAGCCCTTGACCCCCGGCTTACCATACGGCAAAGCATGGAAGAGGGAATGAAGAATCTGGGGCTTCCCAAAAAGAAACGCGGGGCGGAAGTAAAAACCCTGCTTGACCGGGTGGGGATCCCCTGGTCACAGGCGGACCTGTACCCCCGCGAGTTTTCCGCCGGGCAAAAACAGCTTGTCGCCATTGCCCGCGCTTTGTCCATGAGGCCGGAATTGCTCATCCTTGATGAGCCGGCCGCGAATCTGGATGTATCTGTACAGGCGGGCGTTATTAATCTGCTTCTGGATTTAAAGGGGGAGTATAACCTGAGCTATATGTTTATTTCCCGCGACCTTGACCTGACCGGTTATCTGGCGGCGACGCTCGGTGTTTTGAAGGACGGGCGGCTTGTTGAATCAGGCCCCGCCGAAGATCTGCTGGCAAACCCGCAGCATCCCTATACGCGGGAACTGGTGGAAAACTCTTTAACTTTTATGGATTTAAATAAGGAGGAGTGAGGAGTGTTCCCCACGCAAAAATTTATCGCCGTCATCGCCGCCGCCGCGGTTCTGCTTGTTTCCGCAGCCCCGGTAAAAGCAGGCGGACAAAAAGAGGACAGAGCCCTGCGCTGCGCCCTGCCCGGTAATCCCTCTACCCTCGACCCCCAGAAAACGCAGGACGCCCTGAGCTTTCAGGTTGTCAAAAGCGTCTACGATACTCTTGTTGAGCCTGACGCGAAGGGCCTTATCGTTCCGGCGCTCGCGGAAAGCTGGACAATTTCCGGCGACGGCAGACTCTGGACGTTCCGGCTGCGCCGGGGCGTGAGCTTTCACAATGGCGGACCCTTTACAAGCAGAGACGTTAAAGCCACAATCCAAAGAATACAAGACCCCGCGACAGCCTCGCCCAGGGCCATAGAATACGATGCGATCCGGAACATCCTTACCCCCGACGATTTTACCGTTCAGTTCGAGTTGAACTTTCCGGCCGCGCCCCTTCTGGCAACCCTCGCCTCAGGCTGGAGCGCGATTCTTCCGGCGGACCTTATTGAGGCGGGTCACGACTTTGGCGCGCATCCCACAGGAACCGGCCCTTTCGTTTTTGAGGCATGGCTGCGCGGCTCTAAAATTACGCTGACAAAAAATCCCGCGTACTGGATGGCGGGCGCCCCCCGTATTTCCGGCCTGGACTTCCGCATCATCCCTGAAAGAGCGGTGCGGCTTCAGGGAATACTGAGCGGGCAGCTTGATGTCTGCGATCTCTACGATAGCGCGGATGTACTGCTTCTTGAAAAAAATCCCCGTACGCGGGTGGAAAAAAGCCTTACATCGCGCGTGGATGTCATTGCCATAAATACATCCCGGTTTCCCCTGTCCGACCTGAAAATGCGGCGGGCCATAACCCATGCCATTGACAAGCAGTCGGTTCTCGACATCGCCTACGGCGGCGGGGAGGTTGTCGGAACCTTCATGGACGCCGGCGACCCCTACTACAGGGATTTTACCGATCTGTATCCCTACGATCCCGAAAAAGCCAGGGCCCTTGCCGCTGACTACAGATTCGAAAAACCTCTGGAAATGGTTGTGCCCCAAAACTACGAATACCATATACGCGCCGCCCAGTTATACCAGCAGATGCTGGGAAAGGCGGGCATTCCGGTCAGGATACGGCTCGTGGACTGGACTGTCTGGCTTGAGGATGTATACAGAAAAGCGAACTTCGACCTGAGCGTTATCGGACACTTGGGCAAACTCGACCCCGATGCCCGCCTGAGAGACTACGGCACGGAAAAAACCTATGTGCGCTGGATACAGCCCGAAGCCGCCCGCCGTGTCGGACAGGCGGGAACCCTCAGCGGTTTTGCGGCCCGCAAAAAGGTATATGACGAGGTTCTGGAAATCATGGCCAGAGAGGCCCCCTTTGTGTACACAGGCACGGCCTACCGCTACACAGGCATACGCGACAATGTTGAGGGCTATATCATGCTGCCCAAAATTGACGCCCCCGACTTCCGCTCCGTCATACTGAAACAGGAGAAAGGCTGAAAATCGTGAAGGTACGCGAACAGAAAACGCGGACATGTATCCGCCGCCTCTTTCTCAGCCTCTCGTGCGCGTATCTCGCCCTTCTTGTATTCGCCGCCGCGGCCGCGCCCCTTATCGCCCCCTATAGTCCCGTCCGGCAGTTTCTGGAATCGCCTCTTCTGCCGCCCCTGAGTGAAGGACATATCCTGGGCACAGATGATCTGGGGCGCGACATTCTCTCGCGCCTTGTGTATGGTTCCCGCCTCCTTCTTTTGTGCGGCGCGTCCGTAATTCCCGCTCTGGGCGCGGGCGTCATACTGGGAGTCACAGCCGGCCTGGGAGCCTGTCGGACTTCTGATGAATGTGAGCCGAAGACGGCTCTGCGATTTTCGGGAAGACCCGAAAACGCATTACCCGGGACGCGCCGTCTTGAACCACGGGGGCCATTGCGGCAATGGCCCCGCTTTAAGTGCAACAGGCTCCTGGGAAAAAGGTTAACGGACGGCCTTCTGAGGCTTGTTCTTGACGGTATTCTGTCGTTTCCCGCTGTGCTTCTGGTCATCGTCATTGTATCCCTTTCGGGGTACGGACTGCCTCGGCTCATCATTGCCACTGCCATTGTATTTACCCCCGTCTTCGCGCGCATTGTCCGCGCCGAAACGCAAGTCCTCATGACGGAAGGCTTTGTCGAATACTCCCGCGCCCTGGGAACAGGCCGTACAAAAATCCTCTTTCGGCATATACTGCCCAACATGATTCCCGGCCTTGCCGTACGGGCCGTTTCCTTTTTCCCGGCGGCCATTGTCATTGACACAAGCCTCTCTTTTCTTGGTCTGGGCGTACAGCCCCCCGAACCCGGCTGGGGCCTTATACTCAAAGACGCCTGGAATTATTTCTTCGAGGCGCCCCATATTGCCTGTTTTTCCGGCGCGGCCCTTGCCGCCGCGCTCTTCAGCCTCAACTTTATCAGCGACGCCCTTGCTGAAAAATTATCCCGCCATATATGAAAGCTCATTCCTTTCCCCGCGATCCCCTTATTCTCGCTCCCATGGCGGCGCTTACGACCTCTGCCCTGCGCTGCCTTGTCAGAGGTTTCGGGGGCTGCGATTTGTATTTTACAGAAATGATCAGCGCCGCCGCTCTTTTGCAGCGCGGCCCCTACGAGAGTTTCTACATTAATCCCGAACCGGAACCGGAAAAGCTCGTGTATCAGCTTGTGGGTTCAGATCGTGAAAAGGCCGCTTCGGCGGCGGAATTCCTTGATGGCCTGCCGGGTTTCGGCGTCGACTTCAACATGGGCTGCAGCGCTCCTGAAATCGTCAGGGCCGGGGCGGGAGTCGCCTGGATGAAAAACGCTGAGAACGCCCGGCGTCTTGCCGCGGCTCTGCGCAGCCGCCTGAAAAACAAAACCCTGTCGGTAAAACTGCGCGTTGGCTATGAAGACAATTTTGATTATCTTGTTTCCTTTTGCCGGGGACTGGCGGAGGAAGGCGCTGATTTCATCACCCTCCACCCGCGCATAAAAAAAGAAAAGTTCAGCAGGGTGGCCCGCTGGGACTATATCACGGCCCTGAAAGCGGAACTTTCCATACCGCTTGTCGGCAACGGGGATATACGTTCCTGGCAGGATTATAGTCTCAAAAAAACGCGCTGCGGGCCAGACGGCATCATGATTGGCAGGGCTGCCGCCCGCGCGCCCTGGTTTTTCGCTTTTTTACGCAAAAAAGAGGAGGATCCCGGCTGTGAAATGACCGTTGATCTTCAAGCCGCTGCTGCGGAGTTTCTTGATCTTTTACCCCGGTTCCAGCCCGGGGACTTTCTGGAAAGCCGCTCGAAACGCTTTTTTTCCTGGTTTTGCCAAAATCTGATGTTTGGTCACAATCTTTTTGTGACGATTAATAATAGCAAGGGTTTTGATGCGGTAAGAAAAGTGGTTTTTGACTACTTCACAAAACACCCCGAAGCGCGCTATAAAACAGAGAAGAATTAAAATGAAGCGGATAGGAAAACGTTGCTGGTCATTTATAAAAAAAAGGGCGGCCGGCCTTCCGGGCATTCTGCGGGAGAAAACCGGCCTGCGGTTTCGGCGAAGAGCTTTCGGAAAAATTATCCGGCAGGCCCTTGCCTTGGCCGCTTTCGCGGCCGCCGTAATTGTTTCACCTTTCTCCGGCGCGGACGCGGAAGCAGGCCAGGGACAGCCGGATGCCAGCCTTGCGGTATACCTGGACTCAGACTACGGGACTGTTCCTGACGAAGAGCTTGCCGCCGGCATCCCCGATATTCCTTTAAAGAATGTACTTTCTTTTACGTCGTATACGGTGGAAAAAGACGACACGATTTCCGCAATCGCCGGGAAAATGCAGCTTAACCAGGACAGCATTATAAGCTGTAACGCTATTGAAAGGGCCCGCAGCCTCCAGATCGGAACTGTGCTGCGCATCCCGAACATGAACGGCATCATGCACACCATCAAAGCCGGAGACAGCCTTGAAAAACTTGCCGAAACCTATCAGGTTCAGCCGGAGCAGCTTCTTGAAGTCAACAATATCGGGGAGTTTGTCGGCGAAGCCGGGCAAAAAATCTTTATTCCCGAGGCGAAACTTTCTTCCCTTGAGCTGCGCCGCGTCTGGGGAGAGCTTTTCCGCTATCCCGTGCGCGGGTGGATAACCTCGCGGTACGGATACAGAAACGACCCCTTTTCCGGCGAAAGGCGTTTTCATAACGGCATTGATATCGCCGGATCTTTCGGCGCGCCGGTAGGGGCCGCCATGGAAGGGCGCGTTATAGAAGCGGGATACAACAACATTTCGGGGAATTACGTCGTTGTGGCGCACTCCGGCGGATATGTAACATCCTACGCGCACCTGAGCCTTATCAGGGTAAAACAGGGGCAGTGGGTCACCGAAGGGCAGCGCCTGGGAGACATAGGCTCAACAGGATACTCGACGGGAAACCATCTGCACTTCAGCATTTCACGCTGGGGCAAATCCGTCAATCCGGTACTGCTTTTGCATTAGATTGAAGAAGCCTTGACAGCAGCGGAAAGTCCCCGTAATGCCTCATCATAAATTCTAACTCTATCTCCCCTTGACATTATCCTGCGTTTTTGGTAGCATCTGTTCCTGTATAGCTTTTAATGAGCTTCGGTGATGCGAAAGCGGTTCCCGGTAGTGTAATGGTAGCACCACAGACTCTGGATCTGTTCGTGGGGGTTCAAGTCCTCCCCGGGAAGAAAAGCGGTCCCTTCGTCTAGCGGTCAGGACAGGAGATTCTCATTCTTCAAACACGGGTTCGATTCCCGTAGGGACTAATCTGAAGGGAAACAACCCGCGGCGGCACTATCCCCTGCCAGGCGGCGAAAGGCATAAAGGAAAAGCCGGACAGGGTAGAGTGAACTATGCAACAAGGCATGTAGAGAATGCTTCACTGAAATCCTTTGAGAAACGCCTTTCAAGAGTCCTGACCATGGACTTCGTTATCTTGTGAGTTTTTTCCGATACTGTTATTTCAAACGAAATAGTAGATGCCCGTGTCCCCATAATGGAAAATGAAACAGGATAGTATAATTCCCGCGTATTGTGTTTCCAGCGGGAACTCCTGATGAATCCGGTTTTTACGAGATAATCTATGACGCATTCCGCAAGCAAATATCCGTCATTCATGCGGCATCCTTCAATGAAACATATGTGACGCCGCTTACCTTGACCGCGGCCATCTTTTCATATTCCCGTATCGCTTCTTCCGCTTTTGCCGCGATAAGCTCTTTCACCTTTTTGTCGAACATATTCTGAATCGCCCGTGTTATTCTTCCTTCGATCTCATGGCTTAAATCTTTTCTTTTTTCTGCCAGACAGAATTCAATATATCTATAGGCGTCCCAGTAGGCGTTCATAAAACTGTTCAGGGCCATGTCCTTGAACTCTTCGTATCCGCCGCCTTCATGCATGACTGCCTGAATGTGGAAGAGGATAAGCCCGCCGAGCCTTTCGGCGGATTCTTCCTGAGTAGGACCGCTGGCGACAAGACCGAACTCAAGGCATGTTGCCTCAAAATGATCGGAATCACCGTCTACCAGAAAATGAAGGTGGGGGATATTCCACGGCATGGAACTGGTGTCTATCATAACTTTGCCTATCCCAACAAAGTTTTTATCTTCACCATTAGTTTTTATCCGCATATTGATTATCTCCTCTTTTGTTCTTTGCAATCCGTGCGCCCGTGTGCGGCGCGACACCCGACATTACTCTTAATATATACTATCCTATAGCGGCTTCCAACATTCGTCAATATTCTCCAAAAACCAATAAATCGGGCCATATCTTTTTTGTATGGAACGCCGTTGTGCGGTATGACAAAAAACTGACAAAATTGCGCTTTGCTATTGTATTTTCGCCTGAAAATGAGTAAATTCTTTAGGCAGATAAGAATTATATTTTAACTTGTTGGGAAGACCTTTTGGATGTTCCTCTCAGGTTTCACAATTTTGCGCTGAAAGTCCGCGAAATTGACAGGAATCGCCCGGAAACTAAAGTTTCCGAAAACTCTCATCTGCAGCGTATAAGAAGTTTACGTATCCGTGGATAATTGGATTATGATGAAGAGCGCCTGTTTCAAGATGCCATACCTCATCTTTTTTTTTCTGTGCCTTGCCCCTGGTTTTTCTCTGGATTTTGGTATTCAGGCCCGGCCCTTTGTACTCTTTCCCTACGGCGCAGACGCGCCGGATCTATTTGAGACAGGCTATGGCGGGGACCTCCTTTTTGACATTGATATTTCCAGTCTGTTTCTGAATCCCCTGCCTTTCGGCTATTTTCTGGGGATTCAGGCCGGTTTTAATACTATACCCAAGAAAAATACGGGAACCAGTATGCAGGTCTATAACCTGGGGCTGGGGGCGGGTTTGTTCTATTATCCTTTGTCTCGGCTCAGCCTCCGGCTGGGCGGCGCTTACGGCCTCTACGAGGCAATGAACGCGGGAAAAACCCATATCAGCACATGGTGGGAACTGGGCGCGGAGGCGGGGTTCCGGTTTTCGCCCACCTTTACCCTGTCCGCCGGAGCGGGCTACAGACTCTACAACTACGCGTCGGGCGAATCCCTCTATACGGGCCTTTTTGCGGGCCTGAGCGCCAGGATTCAGCTTGAAACAGACGCTTCTCAGGGAAATGTGCAGTCCCGGCTGGATCAGCAGGACCCTGTATTTCCCGTGTTTCTTGGCCTGTACAAACAAAACCCCATAGGCGCTTTGCATATAACAAATACCGAATCCGCCGAAATCCGCAATGTTACGGTAAGTTTCCGGGCGGGAAACTACACGGCCTCGCAGTTTATCTGCGGAACCATCCCCACACTGGAAAAACGCCGTTCCGCGGAACTTCCCCTTTACGCCGACTTTTCCGCCCTGCTGTTTAATTTTTCGGAAAACGGCAGAATCTCCGGAGAACTGAGCATCCGCTACGAGATTCTCGGCGCGGTTAAGGAAGCGGTGCAAAATGTGGTAGTCAGCATATACAACCGCAACAGCTTCCGCTGGAACGACCCCTCGGCCCTTGCGGTTTTTGTATCGCCCACCGCCCCGGAAGTCCTGGACTTCTCAAAGTACATCATCGGCCTGGCCCGAAACAATCTGCGCACAGGACTCAATCAGAATATGCAGTTTGCCATCCATCTTTTTGAAGGACTGCGCGTCGGCGGCATACGGGCTTCCGGCGATGACCAGACTCCCTACATAAGCTATCACAAAGACGCGTCGCTGGTTGATTACATTCAGTTTCCCTTTCAGACCCTGGCCTACGGCTCCGGCGACATGGACGATCTGGGCCTCCTCTACGCCGCGGCGCTGGAATCGGCGGGCATAAAAACAGCCCTGATTCCTCTGGAAGACGACTTCCTTGTCGCCTTTTCTCTGGGTATCAGCGAAAGCGGGGCGGCGGCCCTTTTTACGAATATGGATAATGTCCTTGTTCTGGATGATGAGGTATGGCTGCCCGTCTCCTTCGCCTCCTTTCGGGAGGGCTTTGTCAACTGCTGGTACGCGGGAATGAACAGGTTAAACGCCGCCATTGCCGCCGGCGCGGACATAGGCATTGTCCTGCTGCGGGACGCCTGGGCCTCCTACCCCCCGGCGGCGATAACCAGCCAGGAAGCTCAGTTTGCGAAACCCGCGGAGGTTCTGGTAACGCGGGCCGTGGAAACCGATATGATGAGGTATATCTCCGCCGAATTCGGGCCCAGGATTCTGGAACTGCGGCAGCAGCTTCGCGTCCAGGGGGAGTCGGCCGCCCTCTACAACCAGCTTGGGCTGCTCTACGTCCGCTCCGGCATGTACGCGGAAGCAAAAACCGAATACCAGCGGGCCGCCGCACTGGGTTCCGTCCCAGCCATGGTAAACCTCGGGAACATTTTTTCGCTGGAGAGAAATTTCACCGCCGCCGAAAGCTGGTACAGCCGCGCGCTGCAGGCCGATCCCTCAAACAGCGCCGCAGCCAGCGGCCTGAACCGTATCATTACGGAAAGGCAGGAATAACGCATGAGTTACCGCTTGTTCGGCAGAGCATACCGCCGCCGTCCGCGAAACCGGATGATGCGGCTGCTTTGCGCCATCGCCGAAAGCCGCAGGCTGCGGCAGGGCGTTTCCCTGCTTTTTTTTCTTTTTATCGCGCCCCTCATAAAAATCAACGCCGAACCGCAAGCTCAGGCGCGTTTTAACTCCGGCCTGTATATCCCGCAGGAGACAAGCCTTTATAATATGGGGTACGGCGCCGCCGGGGCGTTGGATTTTCTGCTTTTCCCCGCCCTGGGTTTAACCCTTCAGGGGGAGTACATCAGCGTGCCCATAAAAAGCGGAGGCGCGGTAACGCTTCTTGACGGCAGCGTCGGCCCCAGCCTTATCTGGCAGCCTCTGAGCCGGTTCAACCTTGTGACGGACCTTACAGCCGGGGTGTATTCCGCAAGCTCTCTGGACAGAAACATAAGCGGAGTGTCCGCCGGAGCGCGGCTGTCCGCGACCTGGCGCCTGTCGCCCTCCCTCAACCTTACGGCCTACGGAGGCGTTAAACACTTTTCCTACACCCCCGAAGCCCTTATGAACACGGTCTCCGCCGGCATCAGTATTTCTCTGAACCTCTCTGAACTGATGAGCAGCGAAACCCGTATTGCCGTGGAAAAAATTAACCAGAACATGGTTTTTCCCGTTTCCTACTCATGGTATAACGAAAATTCCTTCGCGGTGGTGCGGATTACCAACCGCGAACGCAACGAAATTACCATGATAGACACATCCTTTTACCTTGAACAGTATATGTCTCAGCCGAAATTCTGCGGAACCCACGCGGTTTTGCAGCCCGGCGAATCCGTGGATGTCCCCCTGACAGCGTTTTTTAACGAAGCCATACTCCAGCTTACCGAAAATATTACCGCGAACGCCAAAGTCATAGTGGAGTACCGCAGCCTGGGAAGCCTCAAAAAAGCGGAAGTCGCGCTGGAGATGCCCATTTACCACAGAAACGCCATGTCCTGGGACGACGACCGGCGGGCCTCCTCCTTTGTATCCGCCAGAGACCCCGCGGTACAGTGGTTTTCCCGCTACGTATCTCTTTTGGTGCGGGACAGGTTTCGTCCGGGAATTAACCGCAACATTCAGTACGCTCTGGGGCTTTTTGAAGCCCTCAACATATACGGAATCAATTACATCATAGACCCGGCAAGCTCCTACGTAGCGCTCTCCGCTTCTTCCAGCAGCCTGGACAGTCTGAACTACCCCTACCAGACCCTTCTGTACCGTGGCGGGGACTGCGACGACCTTTCCATACTTTTCAGTTCCCTGCTGGAAGCGGCGGGCATTGACACGGCCTTCCTTACCATACCGAGCCATATTTACATGGCCTTTGATTCGGGGATGAGCGAGGAAGAGGCGAAGCGTGATTTTTACGCCTCCGCGGATCTTATCTATCACGAAGGCCGGGCCTGGGTTCCCCTGGAAATTACCATCCCCAAAGAAGGCTTTTACCGGGCCTGGCGCATAGGCGCAAAAGAATGGCGAGACGCCTCGGGCCGGGGAATGGCGGACATCTTTCCCATGAAAAAATCCTGGGCGCTCTACCCCCCGGTCAGCGTGCCCGGCGCGTCCTCGCGGTTTAATCTGCCCGACCAGACAAGGCTGGCCCTCGCCTTTGACAGCTCTCTGGACACCTATATTGAGTACGAAATCCGCCCGCAGGTGCTTTCGCGTGAAACACGGCTTGCGCAGGGGGAAAATCCCGGCCTGCGGAATGAACTTGGCGTTCTCTATGGCCGCTACGGTATGCTCGGCAAAGCGCGGGAACAATTTGCCCGGGCCGCGGAGATGGAATCTATCCACGGGCGCATCAATCTGGGGAACCTGGCCTTTCTGGAGCAGCGTTACCAGGAGGCCCTGGGCCATTATCAGGGGGCTCTTACCCGGCAGCCGGACAATCAGCTGGCCCTCCTGGGCATGGCCCGCTGTTATTATGAGTTAAACGATTTTGCCGTTTCCGATTCCTATTACGCGGAAGTCCGCCGCAGCGATCCCGGTCTGGCGCGGCAATATGCCTACCTCGCGTCCTTCTTTGAAAACCGGGGCAGGGCTTATTCCCTTTCCGACCGCCTTGTAACCACGACGTGGAGTCTCCCCGCGCAGCAGCCGGCCGCGCCCGCGGCGGAAAGCCCTGCGCCGGAAACAGCGGCCCGTCCGCCGGAACCTCCGCCGGCTGCTCCCCAGGCGGAAATAGCAACAGCCCCGGAGGAATCCGGCGTCCCGCGGGAAGACCTGCCCCCCGTGGAACCCGCGATAATTCCCCCGGCGGCCTTTGCCGGCGGCGCGGAAGACCGTAAAGAAGACGCCGGCGGCCCGGATCCCGGCGAAGAACCGGACATAGCCGACGAACCGGATATAGCCGAAGCCGGCGGCCTTAGCGGTATGTTGTCCATAGACGGCGCTCGTCTGTCGTCCATCAGGGAAGATGTCTTTGCTCCTCCCGTCACCGACCCGGGCGCTTCCGCGCCTGCAATTCCGCTGGCTGTTGCCGAGACGCCGCCTGTTGCCGAAGCCCCGGCAGCCATTGCCCAAGCGCCGTCTGCGTCTGCAACGCCGCCTGTTGTTTCCGGGGTTGAACCTGGGCCTGTAACGCCGCCTGTTGCCGAAGCCCCGGCAGCCATTGCCCAAGCGCCGAGTGCGCCTGCAACGCCGTCGGCTGCCTCCGCGATTCCACCGTCTGCATCTGCGGCTGAAACGCCTGTTACGCCTGAAACACCACCGGCTGCTTCCGTTGCCCAAGCGCCGTCTGCGCCTGCAATTCCGCTGGCTGTTGCTGAAACGCCGTCCGCATCTGCAACGCCGCCGGCTGCCTCCGCGATTCCGCCGTCCGCATCTGCGGCTGAAACGCCGGTTACGTCTGAAACACCACCGGCTGTCGCCTTTGCCCAAGCGCCGAGTGCGCCTGCAACGCCGCCGGTTGTTTCCGGGGCTCAACCTGGGCTTGTAACCCCGCCTGTTGCGTCCGCGATTCCACCGTCCGCTTCCTCGGCTCAAACATCACCCGCGCCTGTAACCCCGCCGGTTCCGGGCGCTTCCGCGGCCGGGGCGTCGGTTGCGCCTGAAACACCATCGGCCGCCTCCGCTGTCCAAACGCCGTCCGCATCTGTAACCCCGCCGGTTCCGGGCGCTTCCGCGGCCGGGGCGTCGGTTGCGCCTGAAATACCATCGACCGCCTCCGCTGTCCAAGCGCCGTCCGCGCCTGTAACGCCGCCGGTTGTCTCCGGGGTTCAACCCGCGCCTGCAACCCCGCCGGTTTCGGGCGCTTCCGCGGCCGGGGCGTCGGTTGCGCCTGCAGCGCCGCCGTCCGCATCTGCGGCTGAAACGCCGGTTGCGTCTGAAACATCGCCGGCCGCCTCCGCTGTCCAAACGCCGCCTGTTGCCGAAGCCCCGGCAGCCATTGCCCAAGCGCCGTCCGCGTCTGTAGCGCCGCCTGTTGTCTCCGGGGTTCAACCTGGGCCTGCAACGCCGCCTGTTGCCGAAGCCCCGGCAGCCATTGCCCAAGCGCCGTCCGCGGCTGAAACGCCGGTTACGTCTGAAACACCACCGGCTGTCGCCATTGCCCAAGTGCCGTCTGCGCCTGCAACGCCGGTTCCGGCCGCTTCCGCTGCCCAAGCGCCATCCGCGCCTGCAACCCCGCCGGCCGCTTCTGCGGACCAAGCGCCGGATTCGCCGCTTATTGCCGAAACTCCTCTTGCCGATTTCACTAAAAGCAATTATATTATAGGGGATTCGTCTGAAGGATTTCCCCTGTGGGGTGTATTCGCGGCTCTTGCCGGCGGTATAGCGGCGGCGGCGGGTGGCCTTGTCGCGTTTTTGCGAGGAAAACGAAAAAAGAAATAATGGTGAATAACCGGAAAGCTGTAAACATTATTATTCTTGTCGCCTTATTTTTCGCCATTATCGGCGGATGTAAAAACTTTATGGGCGGCGACGATGATTTTAAAGAGACCATCGAAGAAGAAGTCCGCATATCCAACGAACCTGAGTTCGGCGTCCGCATCCAGGCCGCGGCCAACACAGGAACAACCACCCCCAACGGCGTGCATACGGTAAAACAAACCGTAGCCTTTACGGTGCTTTTTACTCCCGATAAAATGTTCGGCTTTAAACAATGGGCCGCCTTTGACAACAGCATAACCGAAGAACAATGGGAACAATTATCGCTGGAA
>JAISQU010000252.1 GCA_031274005.1 Spirochaetales bacterium | reverse complement strand
TGCCCTTCGGGCCGCCATTTGTAAATAAGCCAGTCCCGGTCTTGTTCGGGGCTCATGATCGTGTCCCCAAGAAGCCCGCCCTTTTTCGGTTTGTTTCCGAATAACGCCATTGTTTTACGTCTCCTTGTTAAGCTGTTTTACTCCTCAAATAAAAACTGTTTTTCTTTGTTGAATTCGCGAAGTTTTTTCCTGAGAAACTCCAGGTGTTCTTTCAGGTTTTTGACACGTACCGGGATACGCACAGCAATCAACGCGCTTTCTTCGCCCGTGTACACGGCGGCGATTTTTTGCAAGGCGATGACACGCTGAACGATAAACAACATGGCTTGTAGTACGCTCTTTTGTTTGTTTCCGGCTGGTTTTTCCACTTCCTCATCCTCTACCTCAATCTTGCCTTTCAATGCGAGAAAATCCTTCACTTCGGCATTTTTCTTGTCATCCGAAAAAAGAATGGCGGCGCAGGTTTCCAGTTCAAGCGAAGCGGCAAGGGGCGCAAGATTACGGGGCGTGAGTTTTCCACAGTCAACCACCGCGAGGGTTCTCAGGTTGGTGGTAACCTCAAAATACAGGGCTTTCATTTTTACGTCAAACGAAAGGTTCAGCGCCTTTGCCCGTTCCGCCGCGCCGAAAATTCTGTCGGCAAGCGGCAAAACCGTACCGCTTACCAAGCCGCCAATACCAACAATGGTTTCAAGCATATTAGATACCTCCTTTTGTCCCGGTTTAAAGATCTGTCTTACCCGCAAGAGCATACATCAACCAATAGATGAAGACGGTAAACACCACAAAAGCGACAATGGCGATTATACATCCCGCTTTTCTCTTGGTTTTCGCTTTTGCTACAGTCTCGTTGGCCTTTTTATCCAATGCCGCAATCTCGTCATTCAAAGTGGTTATCTGGGAGAGCGATGCCGGATCATTGGCCAAAATCATTCGGGCTTTGAGTATAATCTGGGTCCACTTTTTATACCATATGCTTGTTTTAAGTCTGAAGTGATACCCAGTCCCAAGATCACGCTCAAGGTCATCTTTGTAATGGGTATAGACCAGAATCGCAAACTCCAGCAGATCTTCCCGGTTATTAGGGATGGGGAAATTCTCTATTAGAGAATTTCTAATTTCGTAGTCATCGTCATCAGCACTCTTTTGCAGCTTGTCGGTAAACTCCTTCAGGCTGCTTACCACCTGGGCGGCGTTCAGTTCAAAGCCGCAACTCGGGCAGCGGGCTTGGAAGGATTCAATCGGCATGCCGCAACTGGGGCACTTTTTTACCTGCCCCACCGTTACTGTACGGGACTGGACCGCGCTCTGTGCTGCGGGCTGGGCCACAGGTTGGGGTACCCCACCGGAGGTCTGCGCTCCGCATGAAGGACAGAACTTTGCCCCGTCTTTCATCTCTTTTCCGCATTTCACACAAAAAGCCATAATTATTCTCCTTATGCGTTAACCCGCCGGTTCATCGTTCTGCCGGGCCGCCACTAATCCCCCCGCCGGCATACCGCAGGAGGGGCAGAACTTCGCGCCGGTTATTTCCGTTCCGCAGTTGGCGCAGAAAGCCTTTTGTGGCTGGGTCGCCGGAGCCGCAGCGCCGCAGGAGGGGCAAAACTTTACGCCGGGGGCAAGTTCAGTCCCGCAGCCGGCGCAGAATGTCTTTTGCCTGGCGCCCGCAGCCGGAGGAGGAGGCGCGGAAGCCACCACCGAAGCGGGAACTTCCCTGCCGAGTTTGCGCAAGCCTTCTCTGGCTTCTTCACAGTTCGGGTCAACATCCAGCGCCTTGGTGTAGCATTCTTCGGCATCCTCATTTTCGTCGTCCTCTAAATAACCGTCCCCTTGTTCCACCCAGGCATGGCAAATTCTGCCCCGGTACTCCTGATTACCCGGCTCAAGCTCCAGCGCTTTAGTGTAGGCTTTAACGGCGTCTTCATATTCGTTGTTCTCTAAATCCCCGTCTCCCTGTTTCACCAAAGCCCGGCAAAGTTTACCCCGGTATTCCTGATTGTCCGGTTCAAGTTCCTGCGCCTTGGTGTAGGCTTCAACGGCGTCTTCATATTCGCCGTCCTCGAGATACTCGTCCCCTTCCCGGATGTGCCGGGCCGCCTGGAAGGAAAGGTCCGCTGTTCCCGCCGGTACAGGGGCTTCATCAGACGCGGGGTTTCCGGTATTCCGCAGCGTGGACGCCGCGCCAGCGATGCCGCCTATCGCGCCCCCGACCGCACCGCTCACCTTTGCAAGCGAATCATCTACCATGCCCTTCGCTTTGTCCTTCAATTGTTGTCCAAGTTTGTCAAACATTCCCATACAATTTCTCCTTTGCGTTAATCCGCCGTTTTCCAAAAGCCAACGGCTTAAAAAATATATACATCATACACGGGAAACCCTGCCATGGACGGGGTTCCCCCAATTCTATTCGCCTTTTTGCCTAAAAAAGGAAAGAGCAGGCTTTTATGATCCCAAAGATTATCAGCGCAACGATACCCAAGAGCACAGCCCGCACAATTATGATACTCACATCGCCCTTTTTGTGTTCCTTTCGGTTTTTCTCACATTCCGTTTCATATAACTCGTCCGCCTTTTTTACCATGGCCTCAATTTTCGCCATTGCGGCCGGATCGTCCGCGCAGGCTAGTTGCGCCTTTTCATATATTTGGTGGATTTTTGCATGCCAGGGGCTCATCTCCCTATAATTGCCGAAGCTATTATTCTCCGTGCTTACATAAGCGGTGATTTTAGATGAGGCCAGTATCGCAAATTCCAACAGCGCCTCTCTGGTGTTTGGAACAGGATAGGATTGTATAAATTCGTTACTACTCTTCCCCTCCTCCGCAAATTTCGCTAGTTTTTTTGTAAATTCCGCAAGTGAGGAATCTACCCCCACCGTGTTAATCTCATGTCCGCAGGCCGAGCAGCGGATTTGGAACGATTCCAACGGAGCGCCGCAGTTGGGGCAAACTTTTACGTTTCCCTGCTTTTCTTTTGCCGGTTTCGGCGCAGGGGCAGCAGCAGACGCCGCGCCGGGGGTCTGCGCTCCGCATGAAGGACAGAACTTTGCCCCGTCTTTCATCTCTTTTCCGCATTTCACACAAAACGCCATAATTATTCTCCTTATGCGTTAACCCGCCGGTTTATTTGTTAGCGAGGTCTGCATACGGAAGCGGATAGGCCATGGTGTTCTCTCCTTTTATCACCATTTAATTTCTTCAAAATATCCGGACTCCTTCTTATCCCAAAGAACATCATTGTATAAATATAGGGAGCCACGTGAAAAGCGGTCAATTCTGAAACTTTGCATAATAGCCATAATTTCCACCATGCTTTTCTTCACTTCGGCAAGGGTATTCTCTCGCCACCGTCTTTCAAAACTGACGGTTACTGTATCTCCCAATTTGGCAGTTTCTATCCAATCTGCGATACTACCAACATTTTGGATGTCAAACTCAGCCAGCTCGCCGTTAGCCGCATCAAGCGCATAGAGGCTCATGTACTCAAGATCACTATAAATTCTCACAGTGGTTCTCGCGTTTTGCCAGCCCAGACTAATTTTTTCTTTTTCGACTCTTTCAGCTATGGCAGCCTGAAGATCCGCCACTAATTCAAGCTGTATGGCAATAGTGAGTCTGCCCTCATAGATAAAAAAATCTTTCGCTTCTATGTTGGAAGTCACCGCATAGTCTTTTTCTACCACCTTTACAAATTCCGCATGGGTTCCGCCAATTTCGATATCTTTAGCGCTTACCGTGACTGTTTTGGGAACCTTGGTGAAACCAACCAGATTGCCATAGACGGCAATGACAATAATGATCAGCGCCGCCGCCCCTACGGCGCTTAAAACGAGTCTCTTTTTAAGCCTCGCCTTGCCGCCGGTATTTTCGTTTATCTTGAGCTGTTGTTCGTACTGTTGCAACAAGGCTATGTCGCCTGCGTCGGAGAGGATAATTTTACCCATGGCGATGGCCTGCTCTATTTTTGCCTGCCATGCCGCGATTTCTTCTTTTCGATACCCTAGCCTTTTGCTGAACCCGCTGCCCTGCCGGTATGTCTTTTCTTCATCCTCGGTAATCGTCTTGGTGTTCCCGATACCGAGGGTCAAAAATGAAAGTATATCTTCCCTCGTGTTCGGCAGGGGAAATCCG
>JAISQU010000250.1 GCA_031274005.1 Spirochaetales bacterium | reverse complement strand
GATTTCGGCCTGTAACCTTTATATACGCCAAGAGCTTTCTATGGCCTCTTGCCCTGTTGCTGCATTCTCCACAACACGCTCGCGCGTGCGGTTGCCGGGGCATGCTGCAATCCCTGGCGCGGCCCAGGGGCTTCCGGTGATTTTGCACGGAAAAAGAAGTTGCACCCGAAGGGCGGATTCATTCTGTCCGCAAATACTTTTCCAAAAACGCGGCGGCCTGTTTCGCGGCGGTATAGGGTTCCGGTTTGGGCAGAATTTCCACGGAAACCCAGCCGGAGTATCCGGCCTTTTCCAGGTGGCGGAAAATGTCGTCAAAGTCCGTGTGGCCCTGGCCTGGGGCAAGCCTGTTGGAATCGGCAAGATGGATATATCCGATTTTATCAATCCATTTTTCAAGCTCGCCGCCAATGGTAACATCCTCAATATTCATGTGGAACACATCCGGCATAAGTTTTATATTGTCCGCGCCGATTTGCTCTACTATGCGTGCGCCTTCTTCGACGGAGTTGATGAAGTCCAATTCATAGCGGTTGACCGGCTCCATAAGAAGCGTAACGCCTTTCGGTTTCGCGTATGCGGACAAGTCCCGGACCGTTTCAACGAAGCGGGCCACCGGCTCATCGGGGTTCAGTGTTCCCTTATTGCCGCGCACTCTGCCGATATTGACTTTCCCGCCATAGACCGAAGCAAGATCAATAAAATCGTGAAACATTTTGACAAGGCCCTCTTTTTTGGCGGAGGGCGGGTCGCTGAAACTCAGGCCCAAATCGGCATACACCTGCCCGGTCGAAATGGCGGAAACCTCCAGGTTGTACTGCGCGAGAAGCGCGTCCATTTTTTCCGGCTGAACTTCCTCCGGCCTTTTCAGTGCAAGCTCAATGCCGTTGTAGCCAAGCTCCGAGGCGGCTTTCATTGAGGCTTCAAAACCCCGAAACACGACAAACGCCGAGGGCAAAGCTCCGGAATCGGCGATGGCAATCGATAATTTCATTATACGCTATACGCTCCTTTCGCAAATGTTTTGTAAATCCGCGGCTTCGGGAATTGTTATTCCCCCGTCAAGTTCCCGAATCAGATTAAGGGAAATATCATGCCGCCCGCCCTGATAGGCAGTATGCAGCCATGTTTCAAGAATATCAAGAGCCTCGAATACTCCCGTAACGCGTCCGCCCATGCACAGCAGGTTGGAATCGTTATGTTCCCGCGTCATGCGGGCAAGGTAGGTACTCGTACACAAAGAGGCGCGTACGCCTTTGAATCTGTTTGCGACAATACTCATGCCGATTCCTGTTGAGCAAATCAATATACCGCGCCGGATTCTCCCCGAAGATACCGCCTCCGCCAGTTGTATGGCGTATTTGGGATAACGCACGATTTCCGTACCGGCGCAGCCGATATCGTGGACAGCGTATTCGTGTTCCGTTAAATACCGGACAAACTCATTTTTCAAATCATATCCGCCATGATCGTTTCCAATCCAGATAATATCGCTCTGTGTTGGCATACTTTACCTCGTTTTATATTTTTTAACCGACGCCTTGCGTCTCCGCGGCGGGCACGGGATCAATGACCTCGACTTTTTTCGCGACGCGGGAACGTTCCCTGTTCGTTACAATGGCACGCTGGATAAGAATAAAAAGCAGAAGCAGAAACGCCGTGGCAATCTTTGCCCACCAGGAACTCAAAGTACCCTGGAAGGTAATCATCGTGCGAATAGTTCCCTGTGTCAAAACGCCAAAGAGCGTACCGGCAATGAGACCCACGCCGCCCGATGTCAGGGCGCCGCCGATAACCGCCGAAGCCACGGCATCCAGATGCAGACCGTCGCCATGTGTTCCTGTAGCGGAAAGCACATACAGCATAAAAGCAAGGCTGGCCACAGCCGACAAAAACCCGGAAAGCGTATATGTCAGAAACTTTGTGCGCCGTACCGGCAGTCCCATAAGATTCGCGGACTGCTCGTTGCCGCCTACTGCGTACACGTTTCGTCCGAACTGTGTATTATCCGCGACAATCTGAAAAACAATAATCATCACCAGGGCCAATGCCGCGCCAATCGAAATAAACGAACCAAAAAACCGGAATTTGAAAATGGCGATTTTTACGATAAGCGGGTTATCAACAAAGATTGTATCTACCGTGATAAGATAGCAGGCGCCGCGGGCTATGAACTGTCCCGCCAGTGTGGCAATAAAAGGCTGAAAACCCTTGAAGGTTACCAGCCAGCCATGCAGCATGCCGAAAAGGGATCCTATACACAAAACAATCATAATCGCGGGAATAATCGGCATCTTCATAATACTCAGCATATAGGTCAGCGCCATGTTGCAAAACGCGATAACCGCGCCAACAGACAAATCGATGCCCCCGATGATAACAACCATAGTGGAGCCTATCGCCGCAATCAAAAGATACGAGTTGTCGATAAGCAGGTTGCAAAAAACCTGAAGCGAAAAAAAGTTGGTAAACAGAGCCGATCCCAGACCGAAAAACACAATAAACAAAAACACGGCAACCAAAAAGGTAATGTTCCGGTACACAAAGGCCGGCATACGGCGCTTTTGCAAAGATTTCATTTTCCCACCTCAAAAGCTTCCGAGGGCTGCTTTTTGACAAAACGGGCCAGCAATTTTCTGTAATTCGTTGTCTGGATGATACCCACAAGAATAACAACGACGGCCTTGACAACCAGAATGGTCTGGGCAGGAACGCCCTTCATGTAAATGGTGGTTGTCAGCGCCTGTACAAGAAGAGCGCCGATAAGGCTTCCCGCGAGGGAAAAACGGCCCCCTTTCATGGAATTACCCCCAAGCACCACCGCCAGAATCGCGTCAAGTTCGTAATTAAGGCCCGCGTTATTCGCGTCCGCCGCCTTGACCTCGGAGGCAATCAGAACGCCCGCGATACCCGCCATAAGCCCGCTTATGGCAAAGGCAATCCATATCATGGTTTGAACCTTGATGCCCGCGTAACGGGTGGAAGACCGGTTGGACCCCGAGGATTCCAGAAACAAACCGTAGGAGGTTTTTTTTGAAAAAAGGTAAGCTATCAGCGCAACAGCCAGAACTACATAAATACAGATGGGCAAGCCAAGGAAATATCCGGTACCGAATTCAAAAAAAGGCTTGTAGTACATCGTGATAACATTTCCCCGTGTAACCAGTTGGGCTATTCCCCGTCCGGCTACCTGAAGCATCAGGGTTGCGATAAGCGCCTGGACGCCAAGATACGATACAAGAAAGCCGTTCCAGACGCCGCAGAGGGTCGCCGTCAAAAGGGCGGCGCCGATGGCAAGGGGCAGGGGCGTCAATGATGATGCCGCGGTGCCCGCCGTAGCGGAGAAATCCCCTCCTATCATCTGGGCGGCCACGGCCCCGGCAATCGCGGCCACCGATCCCACAGAAATATCCGTGCTGCCTGTGGCAATGACAAACGTCATTCCGATTGCCATAAACATCAAAGGCGCGCCGCGCTTTAAAACATCAATCAGCGAACCGTAAAAATGCCCTTCTTTCAGTTCCAGCGAAAAGAATCCCGGTGTAAAAAAAACATTAAAAAGCAGCAGCAAGCTGAGCGCCGCGATGGACAGCACTTCCTTGCGGCGCAGCAAAGCCTTGATTTTATCCATGCGCTTCCTCCTGTCCCGCATACGCGATAGTTTCCATAATACGGCGAGTGCTCACTTCTCCCTCCAGTTCCCCTATCAGGCTGCGGTCACGAAAAACAAGAACGCGGCCAGAACAGCGCGCCACCTCGTCCAATTCAGAAGAAATGAACAGAATGGCTTTCCCCTCGTTTGACAGGCGCACAACAATATTCATGATTTCGGCCTTGGCGCCTACGTCAATGCCCCGCGTAGGCTCGTCCAAAAGAAGCAGCTCCGGATTAATCGTAAGCCACCGCGCCAGAATGACTTTTTGCTGATTTCCCCCCGACAGATTTCCCGCAAGCTGTTCGCAGCTTGGCGTGGCGATTGACAGGAGCTTTATATAATAGTTGGCAATTTCCACCTGCCTAGCAAGAGGAATGCGTTTGAATATGCCTTCGCGGCCCTGCAAGGCCAGAATAATATTTTCCCGTACCGTAAGATTCGCGATAATGCCGTCGGTTTTCCGGTCTTCCGGGCAGAAACCCATACCCTGGCGAATCGCGTCAGCCGGCGAATTAATTTTGACTTTTTTCCCTTTTATTTCTATTTCCGCGTCGTCAGGACGGTCTATGCCGAAGATAAGGCGGGCCGTCTCCGTTCTTCCGCATCCAAGAAGACCGGCAAAACCGAGAACTTCGCCGTAATTGATCGTAATATCCGATGGAGAAATAACGCCGCGCTTTCCCAGGTTCTTTGCGGAATAAAATTTTTTCTTTTCAGTCCTTTCGCCGTCTATTCTGTCTTTATAGGATTCGCCGGCGGCAATATCCTTGCCGATCATTTTCGAAATAAGATCCATCCTCGGCAAATCTTTTATTGGCCGGGAATCAATGTAATTACCGTTTCGCAGTATGGTAACGCGGTCGGTAATTTCATAAATTTGATCAATGAAATGAGATATAAAAATGATGCCCATTCCCTGTTTTTTCAGATTTCGCATGGCGTGAAAAAGCTGCCGCACTTCTTTTGTGTCAAGGGAAGAAGTCGGTTCGTCCAGGACAAGAACTTTTGAGTTTGTGTCCACGGCGCGGGCAATGGCGACCATTTGCTGAATGGCAACGGAATACTCCCCCAGGGCGTCCGCCACATCCATTTTAATATTGAGCCTGGCCATGGCTGTTTCAGACAGGCTGTTCATTTTTTTCCAGTCGATGCCCCCGATTTTCTTTCGCGGCTGGCGTCCTATAAAAATATTTTCTGCGACGCTTAAATTGGGGCACAGATTAATTTCCTGATACACGGTGCTGACGCCGAGTTTCTGGGCGTCCATGGGAGTTTTCGGAAAAACGGGATTGCCGTTCAGAAAAATATCGCCTCCGTCGCGCGGTTCCGCGCCTGTCAGAATTTTTATCAACGTGGATTTTCCCGCGCCGTTTTCTCCGCACAGGGAATGAATTTCGCCTTTTTGAAGCGTAAAATTGACATTGTTCAAGGCCCGTACGCCCGGATATATTTTGACAATATTATTCATTTGAAGAAGAACTTTTTCTTCCGGCATATAAGCTGCTCCTTGCGCCACTGCTTGATTCTCGCGGGCAAAGACCTCCGGGGACGCGCCCGGAGGTCTTTGCCCTGAAACCGGCGTACAGCCTGCCTAAAGGCAGGCTGCCGGGATATAACGGCAGGGCCTTTCGTATACGCCGGGCCGCGTTACTTACATTTGCAAGCACACGGCTTCGCCCTGCGGTTTCCGGGCCTGTTTTAATACTTTCTGTTGGGAAGCGCCGCCTTCGCGTTTGCCTCGGTGTACACATCGTTTTTCAGTTTTACCCACCATTCGCCGGGATATTTATTGTTGTCCAGGATGTCGGTAATAATTTCTATTGTTTTGTTGCCGAATCCAAGGGGATTTTCTACCGACGCGGTATATTTGCCCTCAGCCATTGCTTCAAAGGCCCCGCGAACGCCGTCAACTCCCACGATTTTTATATCAACGCCCGGCTTGAGTCCGGCTTCCGCAATCGCCTGGGACGCGCCAAGAGCCATGTTGTCCGAATGGGCCAAAAGCCCCCGGATTTTTACGCCTTCGGCCTGTGCGCTTTTCAGAATGGATTCCATAACCTGTTTCCCAAGGGAACGGGTATAGTCGCCTGTCTGGGAGTATTTGATGATGACCTTGTTCTGCTTGCCGAAAACATTGTGAATGCCTGTTCCCCGGTCTACGGCGGAAGAAGCGCCAACGGTACCCTGAAGCTCAACAATATTGATAGGGCCCTGTTCTTTGGCAAATGCGTCGATTAACGCCTGGGCGGCTATCTCGCCCGCGTAAATATTATCCGGCCCGATAAAGCAGGCGGTATATTTTTCGATATCGTTTCCCACCGTATTGGCCGTGCGGTTTACCAGAAGCACGGGACTGTTTGAATCCTTTGCCTCAGACAGAACCGCGTCCCACCCGGTCGCGACAACCGGACACAGGACGATGGCGTCCACTTTCTGCTGGATGAAGTTGCGGATGGCGGCAATCTGATTTTCCTGCTTCTGCTGGGCATCGGAGAAAATCAGGGTAAATCGCGGATGCGCGGCGTAAGCCTCCTGCATCTCGGTTGACATGGCGATACGCCATTCCGACTCGGAACCGACCTGGCTGAAACCGACGACATACTTGTCTTTTTTCCTGGACACCGGCCCCGTCTGTTCGCTTTCGCCGCCGGCAAAAACCGACTGGCAAAGAAGCGCCAAACCAAGAAGAATAAAACACGCTTTTTTCATAAAGACCTCCCTTGAAATGTATTCTGAAATACTGTATACTGGACATTGTATACATAATACAATTGAGTTGTCAAGTTTTATTATTATTTTTTTTCAACCCGGAGTTTGGGCTAAACTTGACCCACAAATAAGCATGCGGAATATAAACCGCGAAGTCGAAAAAGTCGAAAAAGGGAAGAATAAAGAAGGAAAAACCGTGGTATTTCCTGTTTTTATCTCAAATCTTACA